>NZ_BAABJZ010000099.1:0-99031 GCF_039543565.1 Ferrimonas pelagia
CCTTTGTACTGCCAATCCGGCGAGAGCGCCATTACCCTCGAGCTGTGAAGCGTCGTCCCCAGAAATACGCAGTTCGGCGACCACGAAAGAAAAATGCCAGTCAGCTTAACTGACTGGCATTACCGCCCGAAGGCGGTGGTTTATCGTTATTAGCGGGTCGCTTCAATATTAGAAGTAAACGCGCGCGCCAATAGCGAAGTTGTTGTCGTTCTTAGCGACATTACCGTTGGCGTCCAGGACGTCCAGATCGTGCTCAACGGTGTAACCTACGAATGGTACGAAGTTGGAAGCAACATTCCACTCAACGGTAGCGAAGGTGTGGTTGAAGGCAGCACCGTTCTTACCGAACAGCTCAGTGTCGTTTTCCAGGTACTGGTGCTTCACGGCGTAGGTGAAGGTGCCGGTGCCGTAAGCAGCAACCGCTTCATAGCCAAAGGAGTCGATACCCAAGCCCTGCAGGTTCTCCGCCCAAGAGTAAGCCGCCGCCAAGGACAGGCCGTCACCGTAAGAGCCGTAGTTGGCGGAAACCACTTGGGTGTTTACGTCAACAGTATTGTCGGTAACCATCGCAGGAGAAACAGTTGCGTCAAAGGTCACGTCACCGCCGCTGTAGGCATAAGCTACGCGCAGATCGCCGTGCTTGTACGCCATACCGATGGAATAGCGATCGTCGAAGTTACCCTGGGCACCCTGGTGCTGAGCAACGAAGCTGAAGTTACCGCCAGCAACATCGAAGTTGTTGGTGTACTGGATGGCGCTGTTGGCACGACCCAGACCCAGATCACCGTGGGAGCCTGCGGCACCACCGTAGGTGTGCAGCGCATCGGAGCTGATGTAGATAGGCTGGTCGGTTGCTTGAGAAGCCACGAAGTAGGCAGACCACTGCTTACCGATGGACACACGACCGAAATCTTCGTGGGATACACCGATGTAACCCAGACGGTGGAACAGTACGTTGTCGGCGTCGCCAACTACGTCGGAGAAACCGTATTCAATACGGGAATCCAGCTTGTAGCCGTTACCCAGATCAGAGTTCCAAGAGAAGTTCATACGTGGGGAGTTACCCGCCACATTTACGTCGCCGTCGGAAGCGTTAGCTTGGATGGTCATGTGACCGCCGATAGCGAAAGAGTTTTTACCGTCGTCGTACAGTTCAACAGCGGATACGTTTGCGGCCAGCAAAGCTGGGATCGCAGCAGCGAGCAGTGTCTTTTTCATTTAAGTTTGCCTAACCAATCAAGCGTTCTAATTTATTTGTGTTCCCTGCTAATTCCATGGGAACTTTTTTGTTCATCCGAAAACAGGCGACGACATTAGCAAAGGCACGGAAAGGCCAAAAGAGAGAAAGATCACAAAAATACACGTTCGACCGACATTCACCCCAAAAAAGACAGCGAGTTAACATTCTATTAGCTGATTTGCCCACCCTTTCCAGCTAGAACAACCTGCAAACAACATCTAAAACAGACCCAGTTGATCGCCATCAACCTCATGAAAACCTATCCCTAATGCTATCAATACCGGTTCAGCGATCGGCTTTAACTGCTTTTCAATATAATGCTCGCGATCCAACTCCCCTTTTCCCTCTTTTTGCGGGTAGGCACCGGAAAGGCCGATAAAATAACTGATCTGGCTACCTTTGCGGTAATGTTCCTTATTTAACATTGCATTAGCCAGCCTAGCCGCTTGCACATGCGGCGGTGACGCCTGGTAGGCGTCGAGAGGTTGCCTTAATCGCTTTCGATAAACCAATAGGTGGTCAACGTCGCCACTGCGGATCGCCTTGATCCAACGCTTCAGCAAAGGCAGCACCGCTCTTCCGGAAAACCAGTCATGGTACAACTCTTGCTGCAACTGCCGAGCCATGGCCGTCCAATCGCTACGCACCGTCTCCATGCCTTTAAAGATCAGATCGATCTCTCCATCGTTGATCACGGCGCCAACATAGCGCTTTTTAGAGCCAACGAGCGAACCACGGATAGTAGGCATAAAAAAACGATCAAACTGCGTTTCAAACTCCAACTCGAGTGCACTCTCTAAGCCGAGCTCAGCCAAGTTGTCGCACCAGGCGGCGTTGATCTTTCGACTCAGCGCCAGACCGATCGCACGCGCCTGCGACTTTTCACACCCGTCGCCGACATGGACAAAAACAGAATCGGTATCGCCATAGATCACCCTATATCCCTGCTGCTCGATCCAAACACGGGTCTGCTTCATGATCTCATGGCCACGCAAGGTGATCGAAGAGGCCAGCTTAGGATCGTGAAAGCGACAGCCGCTGGCCCCTAACACGCCATAGAAAGAGTTCATCAAGATCTTAATCGCCTGCGACAGCGGTGCATTCTTGTCGCGCTTGGCGAGCTCCCGCTGCTCAGCCAATTCGGCGATCAAGCCCGGTAATCTGTGTTGTTCACGATGGAATCGGGCACCACGAAACCCTACAACGCTGGCGTCCTCCGGCGCACGCTCCGCTACGATCATCCCCATCGGATCGATCAGGAAACTTCGGATAATAGATGGGTACAAACTCTTGAAATCCAGCAACAAAACATTGCGATACAAGCCTGGCATCGAGTCCATGACATACCCGCCCGGACTCGGTGGGATCGTATGCTCGGTGAGATCCGGCGCCACATAGCCGGCCCGATGCAACAGAGGCAGGTAACGAAAGGTAAACGCCGCCGACGAGCCGCCAGTGCGATCCAACTGCAAGCCGGTATTCGATCCCCGTGCCAGCACAAACGCCATCAGATCGGTTTTTTCAAAGATCCGCCACACCAGCTCACAGTCCTTGAGGTTGTAGTGGGCCAGCGCCAACTTATTGTGATGAAAATTGTGCTCGATCTCCGCCAGCCGGTTAACGCTGTCCTGGCAGGCTTTGCCCTCGCCCAGCAAAGCATGGGCGACATTATCCAGTGCAAAACTGTCAAACGAGTAAAACGCCGCTTTCAGCCAGTCAATGCCGTCCAACACCAATCGTCCAGCGATAGAACACTCCCGGCCCGGCCCCGCCCGCTCCTGCCACGCCGGCTCACTGCCATCCCGCCCTAAGCTCAACCGGATCCCATATAGCTGTGCGCGTTTGTGCAGCAAAGCCAGATCAAAATGGGCGACGGACCAACCGATGATCGCATCGGGATCATGCTGTTCAAACCAATGCAGCGTGGCCCGCAGCAGTTCAGCTTCGTTTTCCACAAAATGAAGGTAGCTGGGGGCGGGCTCCGCCGGCGCAGGGCCGATCATCCATACGCTCTGCTCTCCCTCATGGTAAAAGCCGATGGAGTACAACTCGCCGTGCCGGCTGCACTCAATGTCCAGCGACACCATACTGGGCTGATGTTGAGGCTGCGCTGGCCGCATCGCCAGCAAGCGGTGGCCTTGCGCTCTGACGGTCACGCCATTACGGATAAAACGCGCCATCAGGTATCGCTCTTGCGGAGCAATGTCCGCTTCGAGCAATGACCAGCCTGACGCCTGCGCCTGTTGCCGCACTTGCCGCCACAGCTTGGGGGCAACCACGTCCAGCGCCCACACGGGCTGGTGACTGAAATCTTGCGCAGGCACCGCCGTCAACTCCCAACCCGGCCGCTGCCCCAACCATTGCCGCCATCGCCGCGCATCACTCTCGCGCACAAAACCGCGCCAGCGCTGTTCAGCCAAAGTGACGCAGCGGGGCCCATGCTCGGTGCTCAACCAGTAGATCAGCTCGGCCCCTGAGGCGTGAGCACGATGTTCGCGGCTTAAGATCCAGCCGTCGCAGAGAGAAATGCAATCCATCTGCACATTGTCGGTCAACTACTGGTAATATGTACAGCCGATCCGTTATCCCGCAGCGTCAGAAGGTCACATGCTCAGCGACAAAGTCAAAAAAGCCACGCGCACGGCGTACAACAACCTCGCCGAAGCCATTCCCAACTTTGTCCGTCGCAAAGAGCAGAATTACCTGATCGCCGAGATCGCCAAGACCCTGTCCGGCAGTTACGACAAGGAACGCCGGATCGTCGTGGTTCAAGCCGGCACGGGAACGGGCAAATCCCTGGCCTACGCGCTCGGTGCTCTGCCTCTGGCCCTAGCGCAAGGCAAAAAGATCTGCATCTCAACCGCCACAGTGGCACTGCAAGAGCAGTTGGTAAACAAAGATCTGCCGCTACTGCAGCGCCACAGCGGTTTGGAATTCCGCTATGGCTTGGCCAAAGGACGTCAACGCTACGTCTGTCTATCCAAGCTGGAGTTGCTCGCCGGTGAGGTGCCTGATAACCAGCAAGCACTGTGGGAGAGCAAACCCGCCGACGGCGATGTTGCCTTACTGAAGCGGCTGCACACCGCTTACCATGAAGGCAAATGGGACGGCGAGATCGACTCAGTGCCGGAGCCCGTGGCCGATCACCTTTGGCAGCAGATTAGCTCCGACAAACACAGTTGCAATCGCCAACTGCCTGCTCACCGACATTGTCCGTTTCACAAGAGCCGGGAGAAGATGGACAGTTGGGATGTACTGATCATCAACCACAGCCTACTGATGGCGGATCTTGAGCTGGGCGGAGGCAAGATCCTGCCCGATCCAGACAGCATGTATTACATCATGGATGAGGCCCACCACCTGCCACAGGTGGCCAGGGACTTTTCGGCCGCCAGTGCGCGAGTCAAAGGCTCAGTGGAAAGCCTGGGCAAGCTGGAAAAGCTGGCACATAAGCTGGCACGAGAGTTGGCTTCCGACAAACCCGCCATTCTCGCCTCTGAGCTGTCCGACGACATTGCTGCGCAGTGCGAGGGCCTGGGGCAACTGCAGGCCTTCTGCGACAACAACGCCTTCCTGTTTGACAATGAAGATCGGCGTCACCGCTTTGCCGGGGGCGTTCTGCCAGCCGGCTTGGTGACGCTGGCCGAGAACCTGGAAACCGCCAGTAAAGCCGCCAGCAAAAAGCTCAACAAATTACAGCAAATGCTGATGGAGGCGATCAAAGACGGCGAGCTTAAGAGCCACAAAGCGGAGCCGCTGGTGGCAGAGCTGGGCTTTGCCCTCCAGCGACAGGAAGCGCAATTAGCGGCCTGGCAGATGTTAGCGAAGCCGGTTCCGGACAAAGGTGCACCACAAGCCCGCTGGGTAGAAAAGGTCGACGGCAAGCTGGACGACTTTCTGTTCTGTGCCTCTCCGATCGAGATCGGCTTCCTGCTCGAAGAGATGCTCTGGAGCAAAGCGGCCGGGGCCGCGTTGCTCTCCGCCACGCTGATGGCCATGGGCAACTTTGAGCACTACCGCCATCAGATCGGCTTACGCAGCAACGATGGCACCCGCTTTATCAACCTGCCGTCGCCGTTCGACTATCAGCAAAACGCCACCCTGTTTTTGCCCAAGATGAAGGTTGAACCCACACACGATGAGTTCAGTGAAACGCTCAACCAAATGATCCCCGAGCTATTGGAGGAACAAACCGCCAGTTTGGTGCTGTTTACCTCCTACCGGCAGATGGAGTCCGTCGCCGAGTCCCTGCGCCGTTTTAAGCGGCTGCCCGTCTTGGTCCAAGGTGAATCGCCCAGGCAGGATCTGATCCGCGAGCATAAGGCGCGGATCGATGCGGGTAAGCCCTCCATTTTGATGGGCACGGGCAGCTTCTCCGAAGGGCTCGATCTTCCCGGTGATTACCTCACCAACCTGATCGTCACCCGCCTGCCTTTCGCCGTACCGACGTCGCCGGTGGATCAGGCCCACGCCGAATACATCAAAGCCAAAGGCGGCAACCCGTTCCTGCAGCTTACGGTCCCCGATGCGGCCAAAAAACTGGTCCAAGCCTGTGGTCGATTGCTGCGAAACGAGCAGGATTATGGCAGGATCACCATCCTGGATCGCCGTTTGATCACCAAGCGTTACGGCAGTTCGCTATTGGACTCGCTACCGCCCTATCGTCGCCATATTGAATACTGAGCAAAGCTCACTGGAGTGTTATTTTGGAGCTGGCTCTCTCGTATGATGTCCTCGCGGCCCTCGCGGCCGTTGCCTTTATTGCCGGATTTGTCGACGCCATCGCCGGTGGCGGTGGCCTACTGACCATCCCAGCGCTGCTCACTGCCGGCTTACCGCCCCACCTCGCGCTGGGCACCAATAAACTGGCCGCAACCTTTGGCTCGGCCACGGCCAGTTGGACCTTTTATCGCAAAAAACTGTTTGATCCCCGCTTCTGGCGGCGCTCGTTCATCGCGACCTTTATTGGTGCCATGATCGGCACCTTGACCGTCAGCGTGGTCAGCGTCGACTGGCTGGATAAGCTTTTGCCGCTGTTGATCATCGCCATCGCGGTCCACACCCTGCTCACCCGCGCCCCAAAAGAGGAGCAGCATCAACTGCCCACGCGCACCCCCAGCATTCTACGGCGCCAGTGGGGGCAAGGACTCAGCATCGGTTTCTATGACGGTTTTGCCGGCCCCGGCACCGGCGCATTCTGGACGGCGTCCTCCATGGTGCTGTATCGGATGAACATCCTACTCAGCTCCGGCCTGGCCAGAACCATGAACTTCATCAGCAACGCCACCTCATTAGGCTTTTTCATTGCGCTGGGCTCGGTCAACTTTAGCCTAGGGATCACCATGGGGATCTCACTGATGATCGGCGCGTGGATCGGCGCACACTCCGCCATCCGATTTGGCGGACGATTTATCCGCCCGGTCTTCATTACCATGGTGATGTTGATCGCAGCCAAACTGGCGTGGGAGGCCTGGCTATGAAACCGCCATTGGTGATCAAACTGCGTGAACAGCTCAATCAATTGGAACAACGGATCCAACATCATGATGCGCAGCTCACCGATGCCAACAAAAAGTGGCTGGCCCACAAATCGCGCTTTCATGATCAACTGTTTGACCATCAGGGTGCCAGTCTTGCCGGCTGCCTCACCGTCCTGCGTAAAGATCTCAAGCAGATCGAACAGCTGCTGCAGATCGGCGCCACCGGCGAGACCGTCGAGCTGGCCTGTCAGCGCTTCAGTGGCCGCTTCCAAGCACTGCTTCAAGCTGTCGCCAACACCCAAACCGCCACACGCGGGATCCAAAACAGCGCCTATAAGCGTCGCTCCAGTGCCAATGCGGATGCGGGGTACCAATGGATCGCGCAGAACATCATGAATTCCAGTCACAAGCTGTATCAGGAGCTCAATAAGCACCGCAACTGGGAGCAAAAAATGCAGCAGAAGATCCAACAACTTGAACACGCCCTTGACAACTATCGAGGGGGCGACAAAATCACACTACAAAATGAGATCCTGGCGCAGCATAAGCGCCTCGGAAAATGTCGACAAGCCATGACCTATATCGAGCAAAGAATAGCCTGGCTCGAAAAACCCAAATACTGATAACAAGGAGCCGTTATGAACAGGGCCTTTGCCTTCTCACTGATCCTCGCCCTCAGCCCAACAGGTTGGGCCAATAGCTTAACCATTCCGCTCGAATTTGAGTATTTGGCGGTTAACGGCGAAAAGATCACCTCTTCCTTATTCAGCCACAAAGACAAGGTGGATCTGAAGCCCGGCGTCAATAAGATCGCCATTCAATACAAAGATCTGATCCGGGAAGCGATCGGCGACAACCATAAGCGCGTCAGCTCCAACCCCTTTGTCATCACCCTGGATGCCGCGCCAGACGAAGACTACCGCTTACTGCCCGCCAGCAAGATCCGTGACATCAAAGAGGCGGAGCGCTTTGCCCAAGCGCCCAAACTGAAGATCCTCACCAGCAACAAGCAAGAGGTGCCATTCCAGTTTGCTCTCACGCAAGGCGATGATCCAAATATGCTGGAGCAACTGATGGGCGCACCTGCCCCCGCACAAAGCCTGGAGCAACAAGCCATCGCCGCCAGTGCCGCCACGAGCGTTGGGGCCGTCGTCGCCACGGCTCCCACCTCCACCGATCTCGAAGCGACCACCGCCGCACCAACTTCCGCCGGTGACAACGCCATTCAGGCAGAAGCCATGCTCAAATACTGGTGGCAACAGGCCGACGAACCCACCCGCAAAGCCTTCATGAGCTGGGCAGTGCAACAGCTCTGACCATCGATTTGTCATGGTTGCAAAGCATGCCCGATGTTTCGAGTATGCTTTGCATGCCAGCTCTGTCGCACAAGCGCTTATCTGCGCTGATTGCCCCGTATTCTTCCCATAGGCTCCCTCCCAAGAACACGAGCAAATGACCCACCTAGTCGCGCCCAACAAAGTTGGGCTAATTTACCAACTCAACGACATCGACATCACCAGCGAAGATCCATTAGCCTGTATCCAGGCTCATAAAGAAGTGGGCTTTGCCCAGCGCCGCGGGATCATTGGGTCAAAGTCAAAAACGACGAGCCGACATGGGGACATTAACGCCGAGCGGCTCAAGTGAACGCACAGGACGCGCTGAGCGCCATAGGGAGGCAACAATGAGTTGGGAAATTCAGAACTATTACGAGCTCTTATTGCAAGACGCACTGCAAAGCCGTCGACTGCATGAAAAACTGGCGCAAGACCCACTGACCGATCTCATCTGCCTGGCCTTAAACAAACTGCCGGCGCGCTATATCCGCTATCAGGTCGATATGGCAAACTACGTGGTTGGTGATGAGCGCCGCAACATGGAGTTGCAGGTCGAACAAGCACTGGATGACGCACTGTTTTTCCTGCACGAGCACCCTCGGCAGGACTGATCTTCAGGAGATCTTCGTTGTACCCACGGCTCTTGGCCGCGATAAGCGCGGCCCTACTGTTTCTGCTCACACCCGTTAGTGCTGAGCCCCCCGCCCCCTATCAAGCCCAATACCGCGCCTTCGCCAGCGGCCTGCCCTGCGGTCAAGGCGAGATCGAACTCAAGCGATTGTCACCCGGCCAATATCAATACTCAGCCTCCGGCAAGATCTGCAGTATGGGCCCGCGCGCATCTCATCAGAGCCTATTCACCTACGACGACCGTAAGATCTTACCGCAGCGCTACGAAACTGTCTTGGATGGGGTATGGCGCGATCGGCACTTAGCTGGGATCCAACAAGAAGGCGTCTTCGTCCAAACACTTAATGGCGAGCCCTTACCGCTCGAGCTGCCCTTTCACCCGGCGCAGTGGGAGCCCACCTTATTGATCCATCAACTGGGCCTGGCCCGCAGCTCGGTGCAGTTGTCATATACCTGGGGCGAAGAGACGCGAGATTACCTGTTTGAATACCTCGGAGAAGAAACGCTCGAGACCAAGCTGGGTCAACTTAAGACGCACAAGTTTGAACAGGACCACCCACATAAGCAGCGCGTCGCTCAGTTTTGGTTTGCGCCGCAATTGAATGACGCCTTAGTTCAGGTCAAAGTTTCCCGCCTTGGGATCCCTTGGCTGACAGTGGAACTGAGCGCGTATCAGGCTGCACCATGATCTTCCTTCCGCCAGAACGCCTAACCGACCAGGGTTGGGCCACCCCCAGTCTCTGGCTCTATCTACTGATGGCGCTATGCGGTCGTACCTGGTGGCTGTTGATCGTCGCCGCCATCAGTCGTGAGCATGGCAGTGAACTGCTTGCCCTGTTTTATCCAAGTCGCACCGATTTTTATCTGGGCTTGGCGATAGGCCTGTGCCCGGCTCTGCTGCTCTGGTGCCAGGGCTTTCGCCAGCACAACCGGATTGCTGCTCATCTATGGTATTTGGGGCAGCCCATGCTGCTGCTCACCATGCTGGCCGATCTCACCTTGCAATTGCGTGTGCATATTCTCAGTAACGGCCAATTCTCTTGGGGCCCTGCCATCCTGTTTATGCTGACCATCTGGGCGACCTGGTATCTACTGCAGAGCCGGGATACACGCACCGTGTTCAAGTTACGGGGCCAGCAAGCCGCTCGCCTTCGCTAAACACCAAGGTGCATACAAAATAAACATAAATGGATAGTTTATCTGTTTATGGCGTTAAGTTATGAGTTAAACTGACGCTATTGTCCTTCTCTCACTACTTATCGGCCGCATGATGACACAAAAGCCTATTATTCTCTTCGCCACCCTCTTGTCCATCCTCATGACCGGCTGCGCCCACCGTAATGCCGCCACAGCAGGGGATGCTGATTGGTATGATGCAGCGCAAGTGGGCCACTCCGGCTATGTCGAGCAGCACAGTGGCGATCTGAATACCCAATCGCTCGAAGGCCAGCACCCGCTGTTCTTTGCCTACAGTGAAAGTGACCGACTGGCGTTTAAGGCCCTGCTCGAGGCCGGCGCCGATCCGCATACGGCTAACACACAAGGCACTACCCTCTTGTGTCAGGCTGCCGAGAGTAACGATCCCTTCTATCTGCGTGAACTGCTGGCTTACGGCGCCAACATTGATCAGGCCAACCCCGGCGATCCCAAACGACCGAACGCCGCCTTCTGCGCCGCCGCCAGCGGCCGTAAGCACAATCTCACCCTGCTCATCTCCCTCGGTGCGGATCAATCCGTACGAAATAGCGATGGAGACACCGTTTGGGATGTGGCGGAAGAGTTGCTCCCGACTTCGACACGGCCCATCAAAGAGCAACTGAAGCAGCCAACGCCGTAACTGGTCTAGCCTGTTTTCCATTGTTGATGATCAGGCCGCATGGTACATATTGCGGTCACATTCTCGATTGACAGCAGAAAGTAACGCTGATGAAAAAAATAATCTCTGTATTAGCCCTGATCGGCGCCATTGTCCTACCCGCCCAAGCCAACACCGTGTCCGGGGTAGACTTGGCACCAAGCATTAAGATCCAAGGGCAATCATTGAACTACTATGGCGCAGGCGTGCGCTCGAAGTTCTTTATGAAGCTCTATGTCGGCTCTCTGTATGCTCAGCAAGCCGAACTGAATGCCGCCAACGTCCTGACCAGCGAACAACTCAGCGCCGTTCGCCTGAACATCATCTCCAGCATGATCACCTCCGATCGCATGGTAGATACCATCATCGAAGGCTTTGAGACAGCAAGCAATGGGAACCTGGCCCCACTGCAGCAACGGTTGGATACCTTCCTGGCAGTGTTTGATGAAGCCGTTGAGATCGGCGATCAGTTCACCATGGTGTCCATTCCCGGCGTTGGATTGGAAGCCTATAAGAACGGCAAATTGCTGACCCTGATCGAAGGCGATGATTTCCGTCGTACCCTGTTTGCGATCTGGCTGGGTGACAAACCCGCCGATAAAAAGCTCAAGCAAGCAATGCTTGGCAAGTAAGTCACGCTCAGACATGACAACGGCGCCCCTAAGTGGCGCCGTTTCATTTCCCGAGAACAAACTTTAGAACATAAAGTTGAAGCTCACGCCGAAGCCAAGGCGACCATCAATATCTTGCTTCCGACGCCCCCACTTCTGGCCGTCCCATTCCAACTCACCATCAAATTGATAACCGGCCATTACTGACAGATCCCAACCCGTCTGCGGGAAATAGCTCCAACGTAAAAACGCTAACGGTGCGGCCGTTTCCGCCACGCCATCCGCTAGGGCGAAACGGTCACTGCGATACGCGGCGCCCCACGCCAGTTCATAATGTCGATTCCAACGATAGCTCAGCTCAAGTCCCGCCCCGCCGGAAAAACCCGGCTCGAAGGGGTTATCCAACTTCCATTTTTCATTGATCTGCCACTTCACCAATATGATAGGGAATGCCTTGGTATCCTTGATGTCATGCAGATACGACAGGCCCAAGCCCAATTGCAGATCCGAATTGAGTGTGTACAACCCCCCAGCCAGCACACCGTAACTGTCACCCTTGGACAGACTGGCGTCCTCGGTCGCAGACCACTGCAATCGAGGCGCAACAATCAAGCTCCAGCGCTCATCCAGTAGGTGTATGACATTCAGACCGACGCCCACTTTGTCTCGGCGCTCCCAAACCGGCAGCGTGCCCCCAAACAGTGTCTCCGCGTCAAAATCAAATGCACGGCGGTCATAACTGATATTTGCCCCCACCATCCACCTTGGCCCCAAGCGGGTACGGTAGCCGAGCCGAGCCCCCAAGTGATGGTCGCCGTAGTCACCATCTTGTGCCATGGTGCCATCGGCAAACTGCACCCCATGCAGATCCAGCGCCCACGGTGTACGCGCCGGTTTCCCCGGTTGTGCCATCACCCCACACGCGATCAGGGCCAGCGCTCCAATGCAATACTTCATGATCCATCCTTGTACATCATTACTTCGTGCGCCCGAAGCTATCCTTGTGCGCCCTGTAAAAACAGGTCTAGAACCTGCTCTATCCTAAGCCGACGCTGCTGCGGCGTTTCACGGCATGGCAATCCAAGCTCACAGCGCATGTGCTCTAATCCCCGAGCCATCAACAACAATTGCTCAGCAGCGAATTCCGGCTCTGCCAACTGTATCCAACCGTCAATGCAGGCCTGTTGCAAGTAGTTCGCTAAATGATGATGAACCCTATCGGGCCCCGCCTCAAAATAACGCTGCGACAGCTGGGGATGCGTTTCGGCCGCACTGACACACAGCCGGTAAACATAGATCGCTTCCGGACTGTAGATCATGTCAACAAAGTGCAGCAAAAATTCCGTCAGTACATTGCGCATATCCCTGCCTTTGAGGGTGTCCAACTGCAGCTCGGCCGCGACGCACTTGCTCTCCACACAATAGGTGAACAACTCATCCTTGCTGCCAAAGTGGGCGTAGACCGTCTGCTTGGACACACCCGCCTGCTGCGCGATCTCATCCATACTGGTGGTCAAATAGCCTTGCTGCATAAACAGTTCGCTCGCCGCTTGCACTATCTGCTGCCGTTTCTGCTCACTTCGTGGCGACAATCCTTGACCCATATCCCTTCCCATCTACGCAACCTAACATTCACATTCAAACTGGACAGTCTAGTTTTGTCAAATTAGACTCAGCAGTACAGTTCACACTTTGACCGAAAACAGGCGAAGGATCATGCCCCACTTTTCCACTCTTCAACGGCTCGTCGCTGCTGGATTTGTTCTGCTGCTCAATGGGTGCAATGAGGAGCCCAACACCACACCCACGGCAACACCGACGCCCGTGCAGGTCCAGGCCGTCGCTTTTGACAACAGCTATCCGGTCACGCATCGTTTCGTCGGCCAGATCAACAACGCCAGCACCAGCGTATTGGGGCTTGAATTAGGTGGCGTGATCCGCTCAGTCTTGGCAGATGTCGGGGATCGTATTGAGTCAGGCCAACCCTTGGCCCAACTGGATACCTCGTTGCTGCAAGCCGAAGCGGCGCAACTTGAAGCCAATCGAAACCAGATCCTCGCTCAGCTCAGCCTCAATCGCGCCACTCGCGAACGCCAACAGACGCTACAGCAACAAGGCTATCAATCACAGCAACAGCTCGACGAACTGATCAGCCAAGAGGCCAGCCTGCAAGCCAACCTCAGTGAGCTGGATGCCGCACTGCAAGCCAATGACTTGCGCCAGCAAAAAAGCACCTTACGCTCCCCTTATGCCGGGATCTTATCGCAGCGCAACCTCGCGCCGGGCCAAGTGGTTGCCGCTGGCCAAGCGGTGTTTACCCTAGTGCCGGAACAAGGTGCAGAAGCCCGGATCGGCGTGCCGGTTGCCCTGCTAAACCGCCTGAAAACGGAGCAGGCATTTACCTTACTGCATGGCAAGGAGCCCATCGAAGCGACGCTACTGGGCCGCAGTGCCGAAGTGGACAGCGCGACCCGCACTGTGGAACTGCGCTTCGCGCTGCCGTCCGGGCGCAGTTGGCTCAATGGCGATCTCATCTACCTCTCCTTGGTCGAAACGGTATCCCAGCGTGCCACGGCGATCCCCGCAGATTTGTTGATCAGCGGTCTGCGCGGTCGCTGGAATGTACTGGTGGCCGCGCCACAGGAGGACGGGCACATATTGCAGCGCCGTGATGTCACGGTTCTGCATACCGACCAAAACCAGGTGTATATCGACGGCGCGCTGATCGACGACGAATGGCTGGTCAGCGCGGGTCTGCACAAACTGGTGCAGGGTCAACACGTCGAACTGGTGATCAACCCGGAGACACAGCCATGATCCGTGCGCTGATCTACAACCCACGGCTGTTTCTTCTGTTGCTTGCGCTGATCTTGGTGGCGGGGCTGGGCGCGCTCGATCAGCTACCTCGAACCGAAGACCCAGCCTTTATCAATCGCTTTGCCGCGGTGATCACGCCATACCCCGGTGCCAGTGCCGAGAAGGTTGAGCTGCTGATCACCGAGCCGCTTGAGGCTCAACTGCGTCAGCTGGATGAACTCAAGCTGATCACCTCCAGCTCCCGACCAGGACTGTCGGTGATCTCACTGGAGCTCAAAGACAGTGTGATGGATGGCCAATTAGCCTGGAGTCGCGCACGGGATCTGGCGGCACAGATCATCCCACAGCTGCCGCAAGCCGCCGGAACACCGGATCTGGATGATCAGATCGCCAATGCCTTTACCCGGATCTTCAGTCTGCGTTGGGCTGGTCCGACGGAGCCCGACATGGCCGCGCTGGGCCGCTACGCCGAGGCCCTAGCCAACCGCTTGCGTCTCCCGGCCGGCACCGATTACGTCACGGTCCAGGGGCGACTGGCCGAAGAGATCGCGGTCGACATCGATGAAGCACAGATGCAGGCACTTGGGCTGACCACACAACAGCTCGCACAGGTGATCGCGGCCAGCGACAGCAAAACCGCCGCTGGCACGCTGGACAACGCCAGTCTGCGTGCCCAGGTCGAGATCGGCGGCGAGCTGGATTCCTTGGCACGGATCCGTCAGATCCCGCTGCGACTGGATCAACAACACGCGATCCGTCTGGGCGACATCGCCACCGTTTCCCGCGCACTGTACCGGCCGGCGACCGCAACGGCACTGGTGCAGGGGGAAAGCGCGGTATTGGTGTCGGCACGAATGCTGCCCGACTTTCGGGTGGATCGCTGGGATGATCAGATCGAGCAACAACTGGCGATCTTCCGCCACTCGCTCCCGGCCAATGTCCAACTGGACACCCTGTTTACCCAGCGTGACTACACCGAAGGTCGGCTCAGTGAGCTGACCGTCGGCTTAGGCCAAGGATTTGTCCTGATCGTACTGGTCTTGCTGATCACCCTTGGCCTGCGCTCAGCCCTACTGGTGGCGACGGCCTTGCCGTTAACCGCGCTGATCACCCTCGCGTGTATGATGTTCTACGGCCTGCCGATCCATCAGATGTCCGTTACCGGCTTGGTGGTGGCATTGGGGATCATGGTGGATAATGCCATCGTCATTGTCGACGCCATCGGTCAGCGCCGCCGCGAAGGTCAAGATCCGATCAGCGCCGTGCGCGATACCCTGCGCCATCTCTGGCTCCCTCTTCTCGCCTCCACCCTCACCACGGTCCTGGCGTTTGCGCCGATCTGGCTGATGCCGGGTCCGCCAGGGGAGTTTGTCGGCGGGATCGCCCTGTCCGTCAGCTTCGCCCTGCTGGCCTCCTACATCGTGTCCCATACCCTGATCGCCGGTCTGGCCGGCCGCTTTGTTCCTAGCAGCACAGGTAAGCACTGGTGGCAAAGCGGGATCCAGCTCCCCGGCGTGATCCGCGCCGGCAACCGCCTGCTGACCCTCGCGCTAAAACGCCCACTGCTGACCATCGCGCTGGTAATGATCTTGCCCCTGACCGGATTCTGGAGCGCAGGTCAAATGGCCGAGCAGTTCTTTCCACCGTCGGATCGCGATATGTTCCAGATCGAGATCTGGTTACCGGACACCGCCAGCCAAGAAGCCACTGAGCAAGCCGTGCACTCCGTTGATCAGTGGCTACGGCAACGAGATGGGATCACCCAAACCGCCTGGAGCGTTGGCCAAAACTTCCCTGCCTTCTACTACAACCTGCTACAACGTCAACGCGGGCTGGCCAACTACGCACAAGGGATGATCACCACCGCCCACTTTCGTGTCGCCAACGCCCTGATCCCCGAACTGCAGCACCAGTTGACCCAACAGTTTCCCCAACTGCAGATCATCGTACGGAAGTTAGAGCAAGGCCCGCCGTTTGAAGCGCCCATCGAATTGCGCTTGTATGGGCCGGAGTTGGAAGGGCTCGACCAGCTCGGTGAGCAGCTGCGCTTACGTCTGCAACAGCAGCCGCAAGTGGTTCATACCCGCAGCACACTGACCACCGGCCTGCCCACGATCCAACTGCAACTCGACGAACAAGCCACCCGCGCAGCCGGCCTGAGCCTGACCGAAGTCAGTGCCCAACTGCGCGGCAGTCTCAACGGCAGTATCGGCGGCAGTCTGTTGGAGGGGCCAGAATCCTTACCGATACGAGTGCGCCTTGGTGCCGAACAAAGGCAAAGCAGCGCCGATCTCGCCAACATGCCATTGGCCATTCCATCCGGCGCCCTGTTGCCGGTGTCGGCTTTAGGAGAGCTTGTGGTGCGCCCAAGTCGCGGCGAGATCCCACGCCGAAACGGCGAACGTCTCAACGTGATCCAAGCATACGTAGAAACCGGCGTACTGCCCTCGCAGGTGCTCGACCCGGTTCTGGCGCAGATGGACGCCGACGCCTTCACTTTGCCCGCTGGCTATCGGATCGAGCTGGGGGGGGAGAGTGCCGAGCGCAACGATGCCGTGAGCAAACTGATGTCCAATGTCGCCCTCATCTGCGTCGCCTTGGTGGCCATCATCGTCTTATCCTTCAACTCATTTCGCTTAACCAGCGTGATCCTCGCCAGCGCGCTGCAATCCGTGGGCTTGGGGCTGCTCTGCGTCTATCTGGCGGGTTATCCGTTTGGCTTTAACGTGATCATCGGCTTAATGGGACTGATGGGACTGGCGATCAATGCCGCCATCGTGATCCTGGCCGAGCTGGAAGACTGCCAGCAGGCCAGCGCCGGTATACGCGAGGCCGTCGTTGCCGCCGTTGGCCGTTGCGGACGCCATATCGGCTCGACCACCATCACCACCATTGGTGGCTTTTTACCCCTGATCCTAGCCGGGGGCGGCTTCTGGCCGCCCTTTGCTATCGCCATCGCGGGTGGAACCCTGCTCACCACCCTGCTCTCCTTCCTGTTTGTGCCCGCAGCCTACCGTTTAGCCCGGCGCTCGCAACGCAACACCAGCGCGACGCCCAATATTGCCATCGCTGCTTGAGTGAAACGCTGAACATAAAAAACGGGCCACTTGGCCCGTTTTCCTTCCTATGGGGAGTTAGCCGGCGCCATTGACCAAGCGTTGGTGGATCACATCTTTCAAGTGGACCCGTCGGGTCTTCATCTGGACAAAACGTTCATCACCGGCAGGAACGCCATTCACCTCTAAGCCGCGGATCGCATGATCCAGTTCATGGTACTCCTTCGCCATTTGGGCAAACTCTTCATCGCCCACCTTTAACGAATGGATCCGCTCTTTGTGTTCCGGAAACTCGTACATCAGCGCGTGGTTTTCTCCCAGCATAGGGCAGCCTCTTTGGTCGACGAAATGAACTGTAACCATAGCTCATCCCTCACCGTTCGGCGCAGGGTTCACTCAGTCGGTGTTTCTCCTGCCGACCGCGATGAACATAACGCACTCAGTGCAGATCACAGCCCCCCTCCCACGAGCATTCGAGCCTTACTCACTTGGATCGCTGGGTGCGTGTAACAAGGCGTAGTGGATGCAAGCTCGCCGCCGGTTCAAGAGCGCAGTTTCCCCTCTTGCTGCTATCACCTCCGCTAAGTCATCGTTAGCCGCGCCCATTCAAACCACCGCCTCTACGGTCAACCGCCAGGGTCACACTCAAACCACACACAGCAAAAAGACGAGTAAAGACTCGTCTTTTTTCGTCCCCCCGTCACGGCAACGGATCAGTTGGCTTCCAGTCCTTTGCTGCTATAGAGCATGGCTTTGTCACCGGCAAACGCGACTTTGATCTGGATGTTATCATCCCCCCAGACACAGGTTTGTGTCCCCAAGGTATCATCACAGCGATCCGCCTGACCCAATATGGCCTCGACATCCACCTTGTCCATGCCCAGCGCGATCTTGTCGTAGTTTTCTGCCGTCAATTTGCTGCAGCCTGCGACCAACATCAGCACGATCCCTGCTGCTATCGCCTTCCTCATACTCACCTCATCATTAACACATTCGCAACCACTAAGGTAACAGATCGAAAAAGGACGGACAGCTCTGCTGGAGCCGTGCTGGCGCAAACCGGCTCAATTCAGGCTGCGCGGGTAATTGTGGCGACAGCCGCAGGCGGACCTCCTCCAGTGCGCCATTGCGGCAATGCAATGTCACTGCCCCCTTTGCCCCCCAATGATCGAACCAAGTGAGCACTTGCTGGCGCGATAACCGCGCGCCGGCATGCCGCCGTAACTGCCGCGCTGGCTCGGACTCCTTAAGCCAAAGCGAATAAGCGATCGAACGCTCAAAATAGTCCGCTCGACTCAGTCCAGCGCAAGAGCCATGCTTATGCCACTGATAACGCTGCAAACACACATCTACCCCAGGCATCACACGCCGCAAGCTCGACAGCTGTTGATCGGCCAAAGACAATGACGGGTAACGACAGAAGCTGCGCCGATCACTGCCATCGCAATACGCCGGGTGCGGGGCCTTAGCATTCGAGGGCCAAAGCCCGTGCAACACCAGCTCGGGCCGGGCATTGCGGCAGTCCGGGCGTTTCCCCTTGCCCTCGCAGAATCCCGGATGCCAACTCATCGCTAAGGTGTAGTGCGCAAACGCACTGCCATCCGCGGGTTCGGATCTGAGTTCAGGTTCGGCCTCCCTCTGCCACGTTTCCCCCTCAACCGTGCCGCAGGATTTCGCCACCCAACGTCGCTCATTACCTAGCTGCACCAGCCACCAATCGCCATCCGGGCGATTTTCGGCGTGCAGGATCAGCGTCTGCCCGACCGCCACAAACCGATCGCCAGGGTTGCTTTGCCTTCGTATTGACTGAAACGCGGGACACGGCGTTTGGATCGTCAGTTCACCCGTGGCAGGCACTTGAGCCCAACCTGTCTGAGCAAAGACCAGGCTGACTAACACAATTAAATGACGCATAACTCATTCATATATTGGAGTGAATATCACATTGTACCAAACTTACCTGAGCGCCGTTCGCCCGCCCTGGCGCCACTGCCCGTCCGATCACCGCCGGTCCAACCACACCGCCATCCTTTGCAAGCGCTCACCAATACTGTCGCTAGAGACGCAGCAACTAGTTGATCAAGCTGGAATATTCCCATCAAAGCGGTGCACAAACTGTGCCCAGAGTTTGAAACAGCAGCTAAACCGATTCCAACTCTGACCGCAAAATTGGCACCGTGCAGGACAACAGACACGTCCTCAGCGGTGCCCTCCCCAAAGCTGCCCCTGCTTCCGGCACCGTCCAGCCCAAGTGTTTGGCTCGCCGATGACGCGCACGGATCCTGACTATCCTCGTCGGGTTACTCGCCGAGCTAGTACCAATCACATCTTTCCCCAAACCTGAGATCAGCATGCCCATCGCTCGCGGACAAAGGTTGGCGCGCGGCAAGTCGACGCCCAGTACGACTCTACGCGCGTCGCGCCATTGACCCCACGCAACAGGTTGATATCGCCTTCGATGGCGTTGACCACTCCCACTTCTGCCCGGCCCCAATCACAAAAAAACGCAGCCGAGGCTGCGTTTGCTTGGGCGGCCCACACCGCGGGTGCGGGCCAAGGAGTGGACTAAAGAGGAGTATTTAGTCTTCGTCCTTATCCAGTGCCTCCTGCGCTTCGAGCCACAGGCCATTAATAATGCCAAAGGCACAGGCCAGCAGCACGCCGAGGATCCAAGTGAAATACCACATAGTGTTAAGCTCCTTTCGATCCCGGGTTCAGTACAGGGAAGTGGAATTTTGTTCGATGTGTTGTTCGCTGATCCGCCCCCACATCTTGACGTAACACCACGTGGTGTAGGCCAAAATAAGGGGAACGAAGATCACCGCAGCCGCCAGCATCACCTTCAGGGTCAGCTCCGAGCTGGTTGCATCCCACATGGTCAGCGACTGGTTCGGGCTCTTAGAAGATGGCATCACGAACGGGAACAGGGCCACCACCGCCGTGGTGATCACGCCAACAATGTTCAGCGCCGAAGCGAAGAACGCCAAGCCATAACGCTTCGCCTTCGTGGCGAACATCACCACAAGCGGCATCAGCACGGCCAGGGTTGGCAGAATGAACAGCGCAGGGTAGTGGTGAAAGTTACGCCACCAGGCACCCGCTTGAAGCTCAACGGTCTTGGTCAATGGGTTGGATGCCGCGTTGGTGTCGATCGCCGAGGTGATCACATAGCCATCGATAAAGGCATACTGGAACACACCGGCCAAGACAAACAGCAGCAACGACGCCGCCGCGAAGATCATCGACATCTTGCGGGAGCGCTCAAGCAAGGCACCCTCGGTCTTCATCTGCAGCCACGTCGCGCCATGCAGGGTCAACATGGCAAACGACAATAAACCAGCCATCAGCGGAAACGGGTGTGCCAGCAAGCCAAAGAAGCCGCCGTCATAGTAATTGCGCATCCACTCGTCGTAGTAGAACGGCACGCCCAAGAACAGGTTACCGAAGGCCACCCCGAACACCACCGGCGGGACGAATCCACCGATAAACAGACCCCAGTCCCAAGCGGTACGCCAGCGCGGATCTTCGATCTTAGAGCGGTAGTCAAACCCGATAGGACGGAAGAACAACGCAAACAGAGTCAATACCATGGCCACATAGAAGCCCGAGAATGACGCCGAGTACACCATGGGCCAAGCGGCAAACAGCGCACCACCGGCGGTCAACAGCCACACCTGATTGCCATCCCAGTGCGGCGCGATGGTGTTGATCATCACCCGTCGCTCATTGTCGGTTTTGCCAATGAACGGCAGCAATGCGCCCACGCCCATGTCGAAGCCATCGGTGACGGCGAAGCCGATCAGCAGGACCACAACCAGGACCCACCAGATCAGTCGTAACATTTCATAATCAAGCATTGTTTGGGCTCTCCTTGGCAGAAGTGGTCAGCGCACTGTCAAAGCTGTCGTTGCTGGAGGACTTATCGCCCTGCTCAAAGTGGTAACGACCGGTTTTCAGGCTACTTGGACCGAGGCGGGCAAAGCGGAACATCAGGAACATCTCGATCACCATCGCCAGGGTATAGAAGCTACAGATCAGGATGATGGAAAACCACAGCTGACCAACGCTCAAGCTGGAAGCAGACATGTAGGTCGGCAACACCTCTGCAATGGTCCAAGGCTGGCGCCCATATTCGGCCACGAACCAGCCACACAGGATGGCGATCCACGGCGCAGGCAGCATGAACAGCAGCGCTTTGAGCAGCCATGGCTTCTCATCCACTTTCTGTTTGCAGCTTTGCAGGAAGGCCAGGGTGATCAAGCCGAGCATCAAAAAGCCCAGGCCGACCATGATACGGAAGTTCCAGAACATTGGCCCGACCGCTGGGATGGAGTCGTCCACCGCCTTCATGATCATCTCTTCGGTCGCGCCCGCGATCAAATTCAGATCAGACGGGTCTTGGGTGTAGCGCACCAACAGGAAGGCATAGCCGAGATCGTCTTTATGTTGCTCAAAAATGGCGCGCTCTTCCGGGGTTTCCGTGCCTTTACGCACCGCCCCCAACACCGCCGCTGCCTTCATCCCGCTACGAATGCGAACTTCATGCTCACCTTTCAGATCCGCGATCCCTTTGACCTCTTCATCCAAGGAGCGCGTCGCAATGATCCCCATCACATAGGGGATCTGGATAGCAAAGTCCGTTTTCATATTTTCGCTATCCGGGAATCCAAATGCGGTAAACGCGGCCGGCGCTGGGTGGGTTTCCCATTCCGCTTCCATGGTGGCCAGCTTCACTTTCTGCACATCACCCACTTCATAACCGGACTCATCGCCCAACACGATCACGGACAAGATCGAGGCCATCCCGAACGCCGCCGCAACGGAGAACGAGCGGCGGGCAAACGGCAGATCGCGCTTCTTCAGCAGATAGTAGGAGCTGATCGCCAGCACAAATACGGCACCGGTGACATAACCTGCAGCCACGGTGTGGACGAATTTCACCTGAGCGACTGGATTGAATATCACCTCGGCGAACGAAGTCATCTCCATCCGCATGGTTTCATAATTGAACTCAGAGCCCACCGGATGTTGCATCCAGCCGTTGGCGATCAAGATCCACAACGCCGACATATTCGAGCCCAAAGCGACTAACCAGGTGACGGCCAAGTGCTTACGCTTGGACAGACGATCCCAGCCGAAAAACATCAGACCGACCAAGGTGGACTCGAGGAAGAAGGCCATCAAACCTTCGATCGCCAGCGGCGCCCCGAAGATATCCCCGACGTAGTGAGAGTAATAAGCCCAGTTGGTGCCAAACTGGAACTCCATGGTGATCCCAGTGGTCACGCCCAGTGCGAAGTTAATCGCAAACAGCTTGCCCCAGAACTTGCACATGTCCTTGTAGACCTGCTTGTCGGTCATCACATAGAGCGACTCCATGATGGCCAGCAGGAAGGCCAGACCTAAGGTCAATGGCACAAAAATAAAGTGGTACATCGCGGTTAACGCGAACTGTAACCTCGAGAGATCGACGACTTCATCGATGATCATTGCGTTCTCCTCAACACCGAAGACTCCTTGCGGAGTGGACGGCAACGCCTAGTACAGTTAACAAATTCAAATGGTGTGATCTCAGATCACGCCCCTAACAACGCTCGCCCGGCACCAAATGTTAATAAAGCGAGAGTGGGGGGGGGAAGATACCAACGGCTTGTTGATGATCATCTCGCTTTACGGCCACCTGGCAACCGTACATTTTCTTAACACCGCAACCTCACGTACGATGCCCTATTTCTAATCGAATTCGCCGCCAAGCAGTGAGACCCAGCTAACAAAACTCGCCAAATTTATATCACCGCCAGCACCAAACCCCCAAGCCCTGCCAGAGGCGCACAAACCAAGATGTGATGCATCGCACAAAACAGCGCCATCAGGTTCAAGAAGCTTACCTTGTTTCACAAGTGTTACATTCGCAAGCGTGTTGATTGTGATCCTAATCCCAGTTTTGTTATGTGCTTCAGCCCAAAAGGCCACCACCGACAATTAACACCAAGTCACCATATCGGAACAAACAAGATACAATTATGAAGGTGTAGATTAAGCCACTGTTATTAATGAATTTAATAACGAAAAACCTAGAAGCTTTATCTTTTTGACCATTAATTATTCTAATGGTTAGTTTTTAACTATTTCATTTGTCGCAATTATGTAACGCGACTACCATTTCGCCTGAATTTCAATCACCGCATTGACCCATCGGCCGGGTCACTGCTTTATTCAAGAGGACGCCCATGAAGCACTTCATCAAGGCATTGGCTGTCAGCTATCAGCGCAGCTTTTCTGAGCTCTATCATCTTCACGCCAAATAACGGCGTCGATGGCTAACAAGGAGCACCGTCATGGCGGTGCTTTTTTGCCTCGCCCGAATGGGATTTTTGATCCACATCAACATCACGTCACATCACTCTATTGCTACATCTTGTATGCCTGTTACCAAAGATCTGTTCTCATAGCCTTATCACAACAATTGATCAACAGGCCTTGTGGGAACGCTTCTTGCTTGGCGCCGCTCTCACGCTCAAGCCACTTTCGCAACGGACCATGTGATCCGTATGCCACATCTGCTCGACGGATCGGCGTTTCTTGAGCACTGCAGTCGTTGTGCTGAATGCCTCAAAAGTTGTGAGACCGGGGTGATCACCCTTGGCTCCGGCGGATTTCCACAACTGGATTTTGAACGTGCCGAATGCACCTTTTGCTCAGCCTGCGCTGATGCCTGCCCCGAAGATCTGTTTCTCGCCCCAAGCCTAGCTCCCTGGCCCTATCTGCTAAGCGTCGCCGACACCTGCTTAGCGTCTTTAGCCGTTGAATGCCGCAGCTGCGCCGATGCTTGTGAGCAGCGAGCCATCCAATTTCAACCGGGTCAGATCGCCCCCCCATGATCAATGCCGACTGCACTGGCTGCGGGGCCTGTCTGCCCCGTTGCCCCGTTGCCCCAGTCGATCTCTTTCGTTACAGCCTAAAAAGGAAACTGCTCATGACTGAGCACATCTGCTCTTTGGTGCTCAGCGTAATGCCGCCAAAACGCACACAAGTGGAAGCCGCGGTTGAAGCACTGGACGGTGCCAGCGTGGCCGTCGCAGATCCCAGCGGCAAGTTGGTTGTTCTGCTGGAACACTCACAGCAACAAGCCCAGGTCGATTGCATCGACACCATCAAGGGACTCCCGGGAGTCAGTGCCACCACACTGATCTACCACCAAGAATTAGAAAACGTTTAACCATGACTCACATCAAGGAATGGATATGAAACTGACACGACGTGGATTTGTAAAAGCTCAGGCCATCGCTGCAGGCGCCGTCGCCGCCGGATTGGCTGCACCGGCCGCAGCGCAGGGGATCATTGCCACCCAAGCGGATGACAAAATTAGCTGGGACAAAGCCCCATGCCGTTTCTGCGGCACAGGCAGCTCCGTGCTGGTGGGTACCAATCAGGGTAAAGTGGTCGCGGTTCAGGGCGATCCTCAGGCACCGGTCAACCGAGGCTTGGTGTGCATCAAGGGCTACTTCCTGCCGAAGATCATGTACGGACAGGATCGCCTGACTCAGCCGATGCTGCGTAAGAGCAATGGCCAATACGACAAGAACGGCGAATTCACCCCCGTCTCCTGGGACGAGGCGTTCGACGTCATGGCAGACAAATTCAAAGCCGCACTGAAGGAGAAAGGGCCGACCTCCGTCGGCATGTTCGGCTCCGGCCAGTGGACCGTGTGGGAAGGCTACGCCGCCGCCAAGCTTTATAAAGCAGGCTTTCGCTCCAACAACATCGATCCCAATGCCCGTCACTGCATGGCCTCTGCCGTGGGCGGCTTTATGCGTACCTTCGGCATCGATGAGCCGATGGGCTGCTATGACGATCTCGAGCAAGCGGATGCCTTTGTGCTGTGGGGCTCCAACATGGCGGAGATGCACCCCATTCTCTGGTCGCGCCTCAGTGCCCGCAAGCTCTCGGCCGAGCACGTTAAGGTCGCGGTGCTGTCCACCTTCGAGCATCGCAGCTTCGAGTTGGCAGACACCCCCATCGTCTTCACCCCGCAGACCGACTTGGCGATCCTCAACTACATCGCCAACTACGTCATTCAAAGCGATAAAGTGAACCAGGACTTTATCGACAAACACGTCACCTTCCGTGAAGGCACCACCGACATCGGCTATGGCCTGCGTCCCACTCACCCGCTGGAGCAGGCGGCCAAGAACCCAGGCAACGGCAGCTCCAAGGCGACCGATTTCGAACGCTTCAAAGCCTATGTTGCTGACTATGACGTCAAGTCTGTGTCCGAACTGTCCGGGGTGGAGGAGGATAAGCTGATCGCTCTGGCCGAGCTGTATGCGGATCCGGATCGCAAAGTCGTCTCCTACTGGACCATGGGCTTTAACCAGCACACCCGCGGGGTCTGGGCCAACAATCTGGTCTACAACATCCACCTGCTGACCGGCAAGATCTCCCAGCCCGGCAATGGTCCCTTCTCTCTGACCGGCCAGCCCTCCGCCTGCGGCACCGCCCGCGAAGTGGGCACCTTCGCCCACCGCCTGCCCGCCGACATGGTGGTGAAAAACCCCGAGCACCGCGCCTACGCCGAGAAGATCTGGAAGCTGCCTGAGGGCACCATTCCGGCCAAACCCGGCTATCACGCGGTGCTGCAGGATCGCATGCACAAAGATCGCAAGCTCAATGCCTACTGAGTGATGTGCAACAACAACATGCAGGCCGGTCCCAACATCAACGAGGAGCGACTGCCCGGCTATCGCGATCCCGCCAACTTTGTGGTGACGTCGGATCCCTACCCCACGGTTACCGCCATGGCGTCGGATCTGATCCTGCCCACCGCCATGTGGGTGGAAAAAGAGGGCGCCTACGGCAACGCCGAGCGTCGCACTCAGTTTTGGTACCAGCAGGTGAAGGCGCCGGGCAACGCCCAATCTGATCTGTGGCAGATCATGGAGTTCTCTAAGCGCTTTACCATGGAATAGGTTTGGGATGAGTCGCTGCTGGCCAAAGCGCCGGAGTATCGCGGTAAGACGCTGTTTGACGTGCTGTTTGCCAATGGCCAAGTCGACCGATTTAGCTTGGATGAGATCCCGGAAGACCGGCTCAATGACGACGCCCGCGCCGCAGGCTTCTATGCCCAAAAGGGTCTGTTCGAAGAGTACGCCGAGTTTGGCCGGGATCACGGCCATGATCTGGCCGACTTCGAGACCTACCATCAGGTACGCGGCCTGCGCTGGCCGGTGGTGGACGGCCAAGAGACCAAGTGGCGCTTCAAGGAGGGGTCCGATCCCTATGTCAAAGCCGGCAAGGACTTCGAGTTTTACGGCAAGCCCGATGGCCGCGCGGTGATCTTCGCCCTGCCCTATGAGCCAGCGGCCGAGTCTCCCGATCCCGAGTTTGATCTCTGGCTCTCTACCGGACGAGTACTGGAGCACTGGCACACCGGCACCATGACCCAACGCGTGCCCGAGCTCTATCGCGCCTTCCCCGACGCTGTGGTGTTTATGCACCCACTGGACGCTAAAGAGCGCGGCCTGCGCCGGGGCGACAAGGTGATGATCACCTCCCGTCGCGGCGAAGTGGAAACCGTGGTGGAAACCCGTGGCCGCAATAAGCCGCCCAAGGGGCTGGTATTTATGCCCTTCTTTGATGCCAGCACCCTGGTCAACAAGTTGACCTTAGATGCGACCGATCCGCTCTCCAAAGAGACGGATTACAAGAAGTGCGCCGTCAAAGTGCGTAAGGCCTAAATCCGCAGCGGGCCCAACGCGGGCCCGGTACACCCAAGTTCCTGGAGCAAACTATGAAACTCAAATCTGCTTTGTTGGTGGCCTTCCCTCTGCTGGCCGCCGCCATGATCCACACAGCCCAAGCGGCCGAAGACGTCGAGTTTGGCCAGCGTGGCGACGCCCCGCTGGCGCAAACCAACCCGGCCCCCGACCTCAAGCCTGTGCTGAAAGAATCCGGTCGCAAGGCGCTCAATTACGTCAATCAACCGCCGGTCATTCCGCATAAAGTCGCCGGTTATCAGATCACCCAATCCACCAACCGTTGCCTGCAGTGCCATGACGTCGACAATTACCTGACCACCGGCGCCCCCCGGGTGAGCCCGACCTACTTCACCGATCGAGATAGCATCGTGCAACCACAAGTGGCACCACGACGTTACCTCTGCCAGCAGTGTCACGTGACGCAAGCGGACGTAAAGCCGCCGGTAGACAACAACTTCCAGCCATTGGGGCAATTTGCCAAAGACAGGGACTAGGAGGGATCGATGAAACGACTCAATTGGATCACCAAACTCTGGCAGTGGCTGCGCCCCCCCAGTGGTATGGCGCTGGGCGGCCTGCTCGGCATCGGTTTTATCGGCGGCATCTTGTTCTGGGGCGCCTTTAACACCGGCATGGAAATGACCAACCGAGAAGAGTTCTGCATCGGTTGTCATGAAATGGAAAACAACGTTTACGAGGAATACATCACCACGGTGCACTACAACAACCGCAGCGGCGTACGCGCCACCTGTCCGGATTGTCACGTGCCCAAGGAGTGGACGCCGAAGATCATCCGTAAGATCCAAGCCTCGAAAGAGGTACTGGGCAAGATCACCGAACTGATCGACACGCCAAAAAAGTTCGCCGATCACCGTCTGCAGATGGCGCAAAACGAATGGGCGCGGATGAAGGCCAACGACTCGCAGGAGTGTCGCAATTGCCACAACTTCGAGTTTATGGATTTTACCGAGCAGAAGTCGGTCGCCGGACGAATGCACGCCGAGGCCAGTGATCAAGGCAAGACCTGCATCGATTGCCACAAGGGGATCGCCCACAAGCTCCCCAGTGACTACCACGGTAACGACGCCATCTCGCAAGCCCTGTCTCAGGAGATGGCCACCCAAGCCGCGACCACAGGGCACTACTAAGCCTTCGAACCGCGCTTTGCCCAACGCCTCGTGTCGCTGGGCAAAGCGCGCTCTGACGCAGCGCTGTACGCGTGTTCAAGCGCCATTTTCCCCCTTCGCTTGATCTGCCCCAAATTCCGCTCCACCCTAACAGCTGCTCTTCCCTCCCCCACACAAGGAACGAATCGTGCAGATCACCAGTGCGTTTGACAGCGGCAACATCGAGGTGGTGGCGTGTGACCACGCCAGCGATATCCAGCTCAAGATCCAAACAGACCACAACACCGAAAAGTTTCAGTGGTTTCATTTTGCCTTGCACGGCGCAGGCCAAACCCCGTGCCAGCTCAAACTGATCAACGCGGGAGAGGCGGCCTACCCCAAGGCGTGGCAGGATTACCAAGCCGTGGCCAGCTACGACCGGGAAACCTGGTTTCGGGTCGATACCGCCTACCAGAATGGTCAGTTGATCATTGACCACACTCCGGCGTGCGATCTCATCTACTTCGCCTATTTCGCTCCCTATCTGGCAGAGCGCCATCGAGATCTGATCGCCGTCTGCCAAACCGACGAGCGCCTCCAATACCACTGTCTAGGACTGACGCCAGATGGCCAAAGCCTAGATCTGCTGCAGCTGGGCGAGCACGCTCCGGGCAAGAAAGTCTGCTGGCTCATCGCCCGCCAGCATCCGGGCGAAACCATGGCCCAGTGGTGGATGGAGGGCTGCATCGACAGTTTGCTGGACGAGTCCAACGCCGTCAGCCAGGCACTGCGCGCCCAGTGCGTGTTCTACCTGGTGCCCAACATGAACCCGGACGGCAGCCGCCGCGGCCACCTGCGCCATAACGCCCACGGCACGGATCTCAACCGGGCGTGGCGCAGCCCAGATCTCGCCACCAGCCCCGAGGTCGCATACGTCCGCCAAAAGATGGAACAAACTGGCGTCGACTTCTTCTTGGATGTGCACGGCGACGAAGAGCTGCCCTACAACTTCATTGCCGGTGCAGAAGGGATCCCCGGTTGGACCGCCCAGCATCAAGCGCAGTTGGACGGCTTTAAGCAGGCACTGCTCCACGCCAGTCCCGAATTTCAAACCCAGCACGGCTACCCCTTCGACGCCCCCGGCCAAGCCAATCTGGACATCGGCAGCAATTTCATCGCCAGCCACTTCAAGTGCCTGTCGATGACTTTGGAGATGCCGTTTAAAGACAACGATGCCCTACCCAACCCTGCGGTCGGCTGGAGCCCTGAGCGTGCCGCAGCCTTCGCCCCAGCCAGCCTTCAGGCCTTGCTTCGCTGCCTACAGCACGCTCTGCTCTAACCGCGTTCATCGCGCCGAAGCCAACCAGATGATATCAATTGGCTTCGACACGTTTGACCTGTCCGGGACGCGCCGCAGCTGGCCGTATTTAGGCGCCAACGTATCTGTCGGAATCAACAACTTCAGCTTCATTGTGTCCAGCGTCAGCGGCGATGCCGACTTATCTGTCCGTTATGGCAACCAACCGGCAAGACGGGCCTATGACTGTCGATCCTTGTATCTACGTCAGTGGTAACGAAGAAAGCGGCCCCAACCTAACCATCAACTACGAATAAGTCCTCCAGCCGGTTGCCACGCTGCAACCGGCTTCTCATTCGCTCCTCAATACCTCGCACTCTTCATCTACCGTCAGGGCCGCCAGAGCCTGTCCCCTCCCCAGCGCTAAGCCCTCAGGCTAAAACAAGAACTGGATAAAAACCGGACAGAAACTGGACGGAAACTGGACAAGCACACATTAAGAGCTGTATAAATAAACACTGTTTAAAAAAACAGGCCATTACGATGCCGAGCTACCAACTTCGCCATGACCAACCCGTCCATTGGCTCAACCAATTGGGCACCCAATCCGTCGACCGACTGCTCACTTCCCTGTGCAGAGGGTCGAAACACAAAGCCCTGGGGCAGTTTCACTGTCGTAATGCCCATTCCTGTCGTAATGCTTGGTATGAACTCTTTCCATCGCAGGAACTCGTCGGCCTGTTTGATCAACTCTATCGTGTGCTCAAGCCCGACACTCAAGGCCAGATCCTGTGCGAGCAGCTGGATCTCCCCAGCCTTATCCCCATGGCACAAGCGGCCGGGTTTCGGATCGGACCCGCCCAGATCTGGCAACAACTCAAGGGGCAGAGCGGTAAACGATCCCATCTGCACTTCATTTTACAGCTGTACAAAGGCAAGCCGGTTCCCAGCTGGCAACAGCGAGAACAGCTCTATATCTACGAGGATGAGGTTGGACGCAGACTCCCCCACGCCCTATTAACACGACTGCTGGAGGGAATGGAGGACGGTTTAGTGATCGATCCCTTTATGCAGGATCACAGCATCGCGAGCAGCACTCTGCAAACAGGCTTACGCTTTTCCGGTGCCCATGCCGATCCCGAATTACGCCACGAGCTTAGAAAAGAGCTGGAAAACCAAACCAATGCCTTTGAACTGATGCGCCAAGCTCCGGTGCGCCCGGAAAAGGACGGCATGCAACTCCCGTTGATCTGATCCCACAATAAACGTCGCTCTATGCAGTGATACGCCTTTTGCCCCTGCTGGCAGACCCCTTGATAGGGGACTCGGACAGCGGGCAGACACATTCGAGCCGCTCATAGCCGCAGCCAAGCCCCCTTCCTTGCTGAGCTAGCGGTGATCCACCCAAGCAGATACACCGACCAGACACGCACAATGGGCTCAGGTAGTATCACCTCACCACCAGTGATCGTTCAGGGCCAATAACCCTTCCTTTATCTCAGATGTGGCAAAACACGCCGCCACGCTGGCTCGGTAGATCCGACGGTACTCCTCGATGGTCAGCACAAAGGCCTGATCAACCCGATCCAGCTCGGTCGTCACCGTCGTATCACTGACGGTGCGGTTATCCGTGCTGATATTCACCGCCACGCCATCGCGGACAAACTCCGCCACCGGGTGGCGCGCCATCTCGGCAAACGCCTTGGTTTGAATGTTGCTGGTGGGGCAGACCTCCAGCGCTACCTTGCGAGCCTTTACCAAGGCCAAGGCTTGCGCGTCCTGACAGACGTAGACCCCATGGCCGATCCGCTCAGCCCCTAACAACTCGATGGCGTCCACCACGTTCTGGGCACAGCCTGTCTCGCCGGCATGGATCGTCAGGCGGTAACCCATCGCCTTAGCCTTCTGGCAAACCTCGACATAATCCTTGGAAAAGCCGGGATCTTCCCGCCCAGCCAAATCGAAGGCCACCACGCCTTTGCCCAAAAAGGCTTGGCCCGCTTTCAGAGTCTGGTGACACAGCTCAATGGGAAAGCCGCGCATACCGCAGAGGATAAGATTGGCGTCGATGGCAAACTGGGCCTTAGCCTTATCCATGCCATCAAGCACCGCAGCAATGGCCTGCTCCATGCCCAGTCCCTGTTGCAAGTGGAAGGATGGCGCAAAGCGCACCTCGATGTAGCGCACCTGCTCCGCGGCGGCATCCTCGAGCACTTCGAAAGCCACCCGCGACAAGGCCTCGGCAGTTTGCATCACGGAGATGGGCAGCTCGAAGCGCTGCAGGTATTCGATCAACGAAGGGCAACTGGGCGGGGCCACCATCAGGGCCTGGATCTCGGAACTGTCCTCAGTCGGCAAAGCCATGCCCTGTTGTAAGGCCAGTGCGAGCACTGTCTGAGGACGCACGCTGCCATCCAAGTGGCAGTGCAGTTCGATCTTGGGCAGTTGGGTGAAGTTCATTGGTTACCTCGGTAGCAGAAGAGATCCCGCCGAGCCCCAATGATAGGCACAAAAAAACCTGATCACGAAGAGGCACGGCAAAGTACCTCTTCGTAATCAGGATTGTTCGGTTCCTGGTAGAAACTCCCCGACCGTATTACGGGGATTATACGAAGATCATTCGGCACCAAGCCGAATTTGCGCGGCACTTTGCCACAGAGATCTCAGGATAGCAAGCGTCTGTTGAACAAAGCGTTCTATCTACAGAACGGGTCGTGGAAGCTCAGACAAAGACCACCCCTTCATTCGTGGGATCGGCATTGAGGCAGTTGCGGGTAACGCCTTGGTACGATGCATCGAACCTAAGAGCTCTGTTTGATATGTTAAGATCTGCCCTCTCCAGCCGACCACATGCCGTTTCCAATGCCGAGCAAGCCCAAAACCTTTTATGAAATGGAGCTGGAACGCGTATACCAAAAGACGTCGTTTCGACCCGAGCACTATCTTCAGATCAGACAGTCCAAGGCCTTTATGAAGAAGTACCACACTGAGCGAATCGAGTTGAACGATTTGGCTGCAGTGGCCTTCATGTCCAAGTTCCATTATGTCCGCACGTTTCAACGCATGTATGGCTTAACCCCGAGGCACTACCTGCGAGATCTGCGGATCGCAAAAGCGAAAACCTTACTCCGCCAAGGGATCAGTATCACCCAGACCTGCTTCGATGTGGGCTACGAAAGCCTGCCCACCTTTTCAACCGCCTTTAAAAAGTGCACCGGCCTCACCCCCAGAGCATATCAAAAGCGTCATCAGAGCAATCTGGAATAAGTATCCGCAATGCCGTTTCACTATCCTATGCGTATTCCTGTTCCGTTAGAGCGTGTGAAACCATGATTAAGATCAGCGTCACCAGTATCCCGGTAGAAGACCAAGAGAAGGCACTGGATTTCTACACCCGGGTATTGGGCTTTATTAAAAAGCACGAGATCCCCCTGGGTGAGCATAAGTGGTTAACCGTGGTGTCCCCACAAGAGCAATCCGGTGTTGAACTGCTGCTGGAGCCCATGGCCTTTGAACCGGCAAGACTGTACCAGCAGTCACTGAAAGAAGCGGGGATCCCTTGGACCTCCTTCGCTGTGGATGACTTAGAAGGTCAATATCAGCGGCTGTGCGATCTGGGGGTCGAATTCTCCATCGCGCCCAGAGAGGCCGGCTCCGTCAAGATCGCGGTGCTGGATAACACCTGTGGCAACTACATCCAACTGATGCAAGAGCTGTAACCGTGACCGCGCTTTATGAAAGTTGGCAGCAGCTCTGTACCCCTTCGCAACGCATCGCGCGGTAACCGGATCATGCCTTAAGGCCGCCTCGATGCTTATTGCCCCAGTCAGCCGTGCCATTCAGGGCCTGGCGAAACCATGACCTGCATCGCTGCTACATAGCGTGATGGATACTTAAACCTGAGTGAAAGAAAGGATCGAAAGATGAAATTGGAAATTAATCTGATCGTAGCGGACGCAAAAGCAGCCGGCGACTACTACCAAAACCTGCTGAACGCGGAGATCCTTTCGCAAACCGATGAAGCGACGGCAATGAATGAGACCTTGATGAAACTCGGTGGCACCGAGATCCGGGTGCTCAATGAAAATAAAGATTTCGGCCTGTTCGCCCCGGTCGAAGGCACGCCCGCCTCCATCGGCATCAACCTGTTCGTTGCTGACATCGACGCGTTTTTTGACAACGTGGTGGCCATGGGCTGCAAGGTACTCTCCCCGGTTCAGGAGTTTCCTCAGATCCCAGCGAAAAATGCGGTATTTTCAGATCAATTCAATCATATCTGGGTCGTAAATCAGCAGTATTGATCGACCCATCCACCACGCCATAAAGGCTTAGCTGACGGCGCCACGCCAGCATAGAAAACAAAAACGCGCTTCCCTCGAATGAGAGAAGCGCGTTTTTCTTTGGCTCTTTCCTAGAACCTAGCAGCGCAGCGCCCTCGCAAGCGCAGCGCCCTAGGATCGGCTCTTAACCCAGCTTAACGCGGGCGCTGCGGAACATGCGCATCCACGGCGAATCTTCGCCCCAAGCGTCAGGATGCCAGGAGTTGGACACGGTGCGGAACACCCGCTCAGGGTGCGGCATCATGATGGTGGCACGACCGTCAGTGGTGGTCAGGCCGGTAATGCCCGCCGGAGAGCCGTTCGGGTTCGCCGGGTAGGCCGTGGCGATCTCACCGCGGTGGTTCAGGTAGCGCAGCGCCACGGTACCGGAGGCGTCCGCCGCCTGGAACGCATCCAGGTTAGCAAACTCGGCACGACCTTCACCGTGGGACACGGCGATCGGCATAATGGAGCCGGCCATGCCGCCCAGGAACGCAGACGGGCTTTCCTGTACTTCCACCAGGGAGAAGCGAGCCTCGAAGCGCTCGGAGCGGTTGCGCACAAAGTGCGGCCAGTGCTCCGTGCCCGGGATGATCTCTTTCAGGTTGGAGAGCATCTGACAGCCGTTACACACACCCAAAGACAGGGTGGTGTCGCGCTCGAAGAAGCTCTGGAACTGGTCGCGCGCACGGTCGTTGAACAGGATGGACTTGGCCCACCCCTCACCGGCGCCCAGTACGTCACCGTAGGAGAAGCCACCACAGGCCACCAGGGCTTGGAACTGCTCCAGGGTCAGGCGACCCTCCAGGATATCGGACATGTGCACGTCGATGGCTTCAAAGCCAGCACGGTCAAACGCCGCCGCCATCTCCACATGGGAGTTGACGCCCTGCTCACGCAGAATGGCCACTTTCGGCGCGGCACCTTTCGCGACAAACGGAGCAGCGATGTCCTCCGCCGGATCAAAGGTCAGCTTGGCAAACAGACCCGGATCGTCCGCGTCCTGCTTGGCTTCATGCTCCTCACGGGCACACTCTGGGTTGTCACGCAGAGACTGGATCTGGTGCGTAGTTTCGCCCCAGAGGGTGCGCAGCTCGGTGCGAGACTCTTCCACCAGTACGGTGTCACCCTGACGGATCACAACGCTGTCGCCCTTCTCTTTACAAGAGGTCAAGCCACCAATGGCGTGGCTGCAATCCCTCAGGCCGTTGGCCGCCAGGATGGCATCCACCGCAGCGCGGTCGTCCTTGCGGATCTGCACCACGGCACCCAGCTCTTCGTTGAACAGCAGGGCCAGGGCATCGTCGCCCAGACCGGCTAGGTCGACATCGATGCCCTGCTTACCGGCAAAGGCCATCTCCGCCAGGGTCACCAGCAGACCGCCGTCGCCCTTGTCGTGGTAGGCAACCAGCTTCTGTTCAGCAGACAGTTGCTGGATGGCGTGCCAGAAGCCCTTGAGCAGCTCAGCGTTGTCCACGTCCGGCGCTTCGTTACCCAGCTGGTTGTATACCTGAGCCAAGGCGGAGCCGCCCAGACGCTGCTTGCCGGCGCCCAAGTCGATGAACAGCAGCTCAGAGTCACCCAAGTCGCTGCGCAGCTGCGGAGTGACCGTATTGCGAACGTCTTCAACACGGCCGAAGGCGGTGATCACCAAGGACATCGGAGAGGTGACGGCCTTCTGCTCGCCATCCTGCTCCCAGGCGGTCTTCATGGACATGGAGTCCTTGCCCACCGGGATGGTAATGCCCAGGGTCGGACACAGCTCTTCGCCCACGGCCTTAACCGCTTCATACAGGCCGGCATCCTCACCCGGGTGACCTGCGGCGGACATCCAGTTGGCGGACAGCTTCACGTGCTTCAGCGCACCGATGTGAGCAGACGCCAGGTTGGTCAGGGACTCGCCCACGGCCATACGGGCGGAGGCACCGAAGTTGATCAGCGCCAGCGGGGTACGTTCCCCCATCGCCATGGCTTCACCCTGGTAGGAGTCCAGGGTCGCAGTGGTGACCGCGGCGTTGGCCACCGGGATCTGCCAAGGACCGACCATCTGATCCCGCGCCACCATACCGGTAACGGAGCGATCGCCGATGGTGATCAGGAAGGTCTTCTCGGCCACCGCCGGCAGACGCAGCACGCGGCGGATCGCATCTTGTACGCTGACACCACTCATGTCCAAAGCCGGGGAAGCGCACTGCGCGGTGATCGCCTCGCGGTGCATCTTCGGCGCTTTGCCCAACAGCACGTCCATCGGCATATCGATCGGGGTGTTGTCGAAGTGGCTGTCTTCCAGAGTCAGGTGACGCTCTTCCAGGGCTTCACCGATCACGGCGTAAGGCGCGCGCTCTCGCTGGCAGATCTCGTCAAATTTCGCCAGGTTCTGGGGCGCAACGGCCATCACGTAGCGTTCCTGAGATTCGTTACACCACAGCTCCAGCGGCGTCATGCCCGGCTCATCTGAGAGAATGTCGCGCAGCTGGAACTTGGCACCACGGCCACCGTCGTCCACCAGCTCAGGCATGGCGTTAGACAAGCCGCCCGCGCCCACATCGTGGATAAAGGCGATGGGGTTGTCGTCACCCAACTGCCAGCAGCGATCGATCACTTCCTGACAGCGACGCTCAATTTCCGGGTTCTCACGCTGTACGGAGGCAAAATCCAGATCCTCGGAGGATTGACCGGAGGCCATGGAGGACGCCGCAGAGCCACCCAGGCCGATGTTCATCGCCGGGCCACCCAGCACGATCAGCTTGGCGCCGACCGGGATCTCGCCCTTCTGTACGTGATCTTCGCGGATGTTACCGAAGCCACCGGCCAGCATGATCGGCTTGTGGTAACCACGCACCTCAGAGCCGTTAAAGCTCTGCACTTCCTGCTCGTAAGTACGGAAATAACCGTTCAGCGCAGGACGACCGAATTCGTTGTTGAACGCGGCGCCGCCCAGCGGGCCTTCGATCATGATGTCCAGCGGGGTGACGATGCGATCCGGCTTGCCGTACTGCTTCTCCCACGGCTGTTCGAAGCCCGGGATGTTCAGGTTGGACACGGTGAAACCGGTCAGGCCGGCTTTTGGCTTGGAGCCGCGGCCGGTGGCGCCTTCGTCGCGAATTTCACCGCCGGAGCCGGTGGCGGCACCCGGATACGGGGAGATGGCGGTCGGGTGATTATGGGTTTCCACCTTCATCAGGATGTGGACCGGCTCCTGGTGGTAGCGGTAGGTGCCGTCCTGATCGGCAAAGAAGCGACCGCCTTCGGAGCCGGTCATCACCGCGGCGTTGTCCTTGTACGCGGACAAGGTCTCTTCCGGGGTCACTTCAAAAGTGTTCTTGATCATCTTAAACAGCGACTTGGGCTGCTCTACGCCGTCGATGGTCCAATCGGCGTTGAAGATCTTGTGACGACAGTGCTCTGAGTTCGCCTGGGCGAACATGTACAGCTCGATGTCGTTCGGGTTACGACCCAGTTTGGTGAAGTTGGCGACCAGGTAATCGATCTCATCTTCGGCCAGAGCCAGGCCCATCTCAACGTTGGCCTGCTCCAGAGCAGCACGGCCGCCCTCAAGGATCTCAACGCTGGTAAATGGTTTGGGCTCGGAGGCTTCAAACAGCACCTTGGCATCGTCAAAGGTGGGCAGTACCGCTTCCACCATACGATCGTGAATAAGGCCCAGCAGCACTTTTTGCTGCTCATCACTCAATTCATCTTCCAACTGGATATACCAAGCCAGACCGCGCTCCAGACGTCGCACTTCAGACAGGCCACAGTTATGGGCGATGTCAGTAGCCTTGGAGGCCCAAGGAGAAATGGTGCCAGGGCGCGGCACCACCAACAACAGTTTACCGGCTGGCTCGTGCTCTTCCATACGGGGGCCGTAAGTCAGGATCTGGGCTAATTGCTGGGCGTGTTGTTGGGACAGCGAAGCTGAGAGATGGGCGAAGTGGTAGTGTTCAGCGTAGAGGTCGGAAACGGGCAGGTTGGCGTCACGGCAAGCTTCTAGTAGCTTGGTTACCCGAAACGCGGACAGTGCCGGCGCGCCGCGAAGGATCTCAATCACGTCGATTCACCTTATAGTGTTATGGTGCAGGGTATTATTATTCCCCTTTATTGTTCGATGCTGATATCCATGTCCCCAAAAACAGGACCTGAAACGTTCAGACATTGACCAGGGGATTTAGAGGTGGCGGTATTATAAGGAAAAGTCTTTGGCAAAGCACCCCTACGAGGTACGAATGACAGGGAGACTGCGGGCTCAGCAAAAGGAAAAAATGCGATCTTTATTGCAAAGTTTTGCTTACGCCCATTTGGGACTCACCCTTACCGCCTGTGTCGAGTTTGAACAAAACTCACCCCCCTCTCGTCCTGAGCTACCCGAGGTGTTAGTGGTTGGCACCCTCAGCAGTCCAAGCAGTTACCAGATCAGAGGCCAAGGCCCCGTCGGCTTTGATTATGAATTGGCACAGGAGTTTGGCGATTACCTCCAGCGCCGGGTCAAAGTAACACCTTACAGCTCCATGGAAACACTGTTTCAAGCAATGGACGCCGGTGAGGTCGATCTGATGGCAGCAGCCCTCACTCGTACACCGTTGCGACAGCAATTTTGGCACTTTGGCCCCCCTCTTTATGATGTCACCCCGAAACTGATCTACCGCCATGATCGCCCCAAACCAGTCGATCTCGGTGATGTCACCCTCAGCTTGGTGGTCGTGAAAGGGTCAAGCCATGCTGAACTGCTACATCAAGCTAAGAGCCTCGACTACCCCAACCTTGAATGGGGCGAAACCGTCGAATATGACAGCGATGAGCTGGCCGCGATGGTGGCCCAAGGTCAACTCGATTACACCTTGATCGACTCCACTCACCTGGCCCTTAATCAAAGATACCATCCTACGCTTAGGGCCGCGTTTGACGTTGGCCCCCCGCTGCCCGTGGCTTGGGCACTCCCAAAACAACGCCATGATCCCCTGTTCAGTGCCTTGCTGGACTTCTGGGACAGCGAAGTCAAATCCGGTCGTCTCAAGCGCCTAGAAGAAAAGTACTTCGGTCATGTTCAACGCTTCGATTTTGTCGATACCCGCGCCTTTATCCGAGCCGTAGCGACAGAGCTACCGCGCTATCAAGCCTTATTTCAGCAATATGCCGGTGAACTCGATTGGCGTAAATTAGCAGCCGTGAGTTACCAAGAATCCCACTGGGATCCCAATGCCCGCTCTCCGACCGGCGTAAGGGGGTTGATGATGTTGACCCAGTCCACGGCCAAACGCATGGGGATCAGTAACCGGCTGGATCCAGAGCAAAGCATCCGCGGAGGTTCCGCTTATCTCCAACAATTAATCACTCGATTACCTCCCAACATTCCGGAGGACGAAGCCATGTGGTTTGCCCTCGCAGCCTACAACATCGGCTTAGGTCATCTCGAAGACGCCCGAGTGATCACCCAACGTCACGGCAAAGACCCCAACAACTGGGGAGACGTGAAACAACACTTACCCTTACTGCGTCAACGAAAGCACTACGAACGAACCAAATACGGCTTCGCCCGGGGCGACGAAGCCGCACACTATGTCGCGAACATTCGGCGTTATTACGACACCCTACTCTGGCTCGACCAACAAATTTCCCCGGCCGAAGAGACAGCAGGTACCGCAACAGTTGGTGACACAGATCTCAGTCCATAAAGAAAGCAACCTGCCTGCCTCTCAATTCTGAACCGGCACGTGATAACCGGCACCGTTTATGGTATTTACTTGTCTTGACAATGAGATAGCACAAGCGCAAGGTGAATACATGGGAACAGAAGTGGCATCTTCGTTTTGTCATATCCGTGACATGGGGAAGTCACTCTTTCAACCCACAATCACAGTAAGAATGAATAGGAACAGCTAGAAGAGTAAGGGAGGTCACACTATGGCCAAAGGTAGTCGTCGCAACAAGGCACTGAGCAGCAATCTAAGTCGTCGCCGCCAGTGTCGAAAACGCACCCACATGCGCGTTGTTCATCGAAGTAAGATGTTTACCCAGATTCACAATGATGAACTGGCACCGTCCGAAGCCAGTTTTTGAGCCTTCTTTAAGGCTTTCTTCTCCGCCCTGCGCCGCCGAAAAAACGCGCTTAACTGCTCCGCGCAGGGCTCAGCCAACACGCCACCAACCACTTCCGGCCAGTGATTGAGTTTCGGGTGATCCAACAAATTCATCACGCTGCCCGCCGCACCGGTTTTGAGATCGGACGCGCCAAACACCACTCGCCCGACACGGGCATGCACCAACGCCCCCGCGCACATAGGGCACGGCTCCAGCGTCACGTATAAGGTCGTGTCCAGCATCCGGTAATTTTCCAGCTTTGGACCCGCCAAGCGCAAACATTGCATCTCAGCGTGAGCTGATGGGTCATGATCAATAATGGAGCGATTGTAACCCTCAGCCAACACCTCATCACCGCGCACCAACACCGCACCAACGGGCACCTCACCGATGGCCTCCGCCATAGATGCAAGCTCCATCGCCCGCACCATCCACTTTTCATCTTGTTGCATCAGATCATTCCACAGCCGACAGGGCCAATAATGCATGTATCAAAACGTCCTAGGGTATCGAAAAAACACCACAGTGTTTAGTGCTAATCCTTACCAGTCAAGCTACAACCAATGACAAGAACCTACCGGAACAACAGGATCTAATTCTGAAAGCCCCCAACCTATCGATATGGACGCATTTTTCACCTAACCACTGCAACACCTAAAAACACCCGCTCATGTTTACTTTTGAGCGCTCTCCGATTATCTTTCACTAAAGGTTTTTCATACCTAAGATCTCATGGACGAGAATAGAAATAGTCAAAGCCCGATGACAGTGTCTCCGACGAGGCTGTCATGGCAATATGTAAAATCTGTTGGCCTATCCATTGTCGGATTGATGCTGGCTTTTGGTAGCTGGAGTGATACCAAGCAGCTTTCTATTTCACTCTATCACAGCGCAATTTCGAACTTTACACATAATGTCGAGCTAGCTCAACTTGATAAACTCGATGTTGGAAACTACCTTCCTTTTGCTGAATTAACATTTGGAACACCACAAGTAATTAAAACATCACGCCTTATTGAAGGTGTACAATTTAGATACCACAAGAACAACAAATACCTTCTTACCCTTATCGTTAAAAATGAAATTATTGAAGGGTATATTGTTGAGTCACTGATGATGTTCGAAAACTTGGGCTTACCCGGTCAATTTCAGCCACCAGTCCCCTTTTTAGAAGCTTTTCTTGGACAACAACCATTTGATAAATTTACCTTTCCTGATAATGGCTTATGGCTTGATACAGCCAACTTGGTTTATTTTATAGAACAACATCAAATGGGAGCTCCTGGGCTTTTCCTCAATGTTTTCCTTGGCTATATAGAGCATGAGCGTCATCATGACACGTCAGCTGAAATGCTAGTTAAACTCGACCAAGCACTCATCTATGACAACATGGAAGCAACTGAAACCAGCTTAAGTAACTTTCGCCGTCACCAAGTACCAAACCTTTATGCTGTCAGCAAGCATACAGGCTCAATTGTAGCGGAAGCATTGTTAACAAAGTACGAATTCAATACATATTTCTAATCTTTACATATATGGCTAAATATGCGCATCCTCATTTTCCTTATCTTTTTGGTATATCCGCTCTTTGCTTGCCATTCAGTTCAAGCGGCCCCCGCCTGGTTTGGTAACCCGCCCAATGACGATCCCACATCAATGCATGGTACAGGACAAGGCCACACTCCCCAAAGGGCTAATAGCCAAGCATTAAAAGCGATAGCCAGTCAACTAAAAATCACGATCTCAGCTCAAAGTGAAAGCCGAATAAATATCTATAATGGTCAACTCAGTGAAAGGCACCAGCAAATCATAAAAACAAAAGTCCCTCCCCTACCAATCGAAGGATATACCGAGGTTAAAACCATTAACCAAGGCGGTGTTTACTATGCTCACTTGAAGATCACTCGTGACAGGTTAGCACGAGGGCTGACTAATGAACTTCAACGGTTAGATACAAAGATCGCCAATCTCCGCTCGTTACCAGACAGCGACCTAAGTTTGCTTGCCATACTGGTTCAACATCACCAGTCACTACTTCAAGCCTCTCAACTGATCGACGTTATCGAACTCTTAGGCTATCAAACCCCTAGCGTTGACAATATTGACTGGGCGACAAATGAACTACCCAAGAGGCTCAGAGAAGCTTCCGTAGCGTTGATAATCAGTGGCGCGAGCGAAGACTTTCATTTATCCCTACAAAATTGGATCACTGATGCCGGGTTAGCTATTAATAGCGATTCGTCATTAGCCACGATCCATATCGAGATAAAACCCCATGATACTCGATACCTGTTCAGCCAGCATCACCGTAAAGTCGACGCCAACTTAAAAGTATACGATGCCAACGATTTAATTTTAACTGAAGCAATAAGTAAAACAGGAGTGTCGAGTCTAAACGGTGAACTGGCTAAGGTTTCTGCTGAATTACAGCTACTGAAGCAATTACAAGAGCATGACGTTTGGCACTTACTCACCTCTTCGATGTGAGCACAGGAACAATACTAACGGTTCCAATTTCAACACCATTTTCACAAGGAAGGTAATATGAAAAAACGTATCTCGCTATCAACCGCTGCCCTGACCATCGCCATGGTGTCTGGCTGCGTTTCAACTGGCCCCAGCAATACCAAGATCTCATCTTTGCCAGATATTCAGATGCAAGACGTCGAGAATATGCCCAGCAAATTGTTTTCCAACGAACAATACACTGTCATCGTCATGCCGACAGTTGTAGGCGCCTCCGGTGTCAATAAAGACGTCGTGCAACGACAATTCCAAATATCACTGGATAATATTCTGGCAGAGGCCGGAATTCAGACCATCGATCGCGACATGCATGAGCAACTCATTGACGAGCTACAACTAGCAGAGAGTGCAGGTCGCCTGAACTTTGAAGGCCCGATGATCGCTGACTTTGCCATCTACAGTAACGTCAGTACCGCAACGATCCGCCCCAAGTACTTAGACGGCCTTTCACCGCCTAACTGCGCCTATTACGGTGATATCCAGGGTCAGGTTCGCATTGTTGAATTACCCTCTATGCGCCACATTGCAACCACTGCAATGCATGGAACGCAAACAGAAACTCGACCAACTTTCGATCCAGCCTGCCCTATGACCCACACTTTGGTCGAATCCATGATGAATAACTCGTCCAACGACGCCCTACAATCTGCTAAGACGGAGCTACGCAATCACATGACGCCTAAGGGGCATGTGATCGCCCGCCGTGGAAACGACAGTCTGAATGTTTTCAAGGTCTCATTAGGGATCGCACGAGGCGCCAAGCCCGGTGAGAAAGTGGAGATCTTCCGAAATCGTATCAACCAGTACGACACCGGCGAGGTTGAGAGCGAAATCATTGTTGTTGCCGAAGGTAAGTTCACAGAATCCATTGACGGCCGAAGCTCATGGATAGAGCTCACCAATAGCAATAAGGCTGATTTGATCCTTCGAGGCGACATGGTTCGCATCGTTCATGAAGACTCCTTACTCGAAAGTGCAGACAAGAGTTGGAAAAACCTCAAAAAAACGCTTTCATTCTAATTTGTTGGCCAGCAGCCCTCATAACCAGAGGGCTGCCTGACTGGATGTACTTAATCAGCACTTCTCCCTCGTTAAGGATAATGTGATGCAGAAGACAATCTTTCTACCAATCATTTTTTCTGGCCTACTTTGGGGCTGCAGCAGCAATCAAGACACTGTACTGCAATGCACCTTCCCGGACGCGGCCGATCAGGCTGCGCCAGCTTGGGTCTGCGATGAAAGCCTCAAAGGCTACGCCCTGACCGGCGTCGGCTTTGCCAAGCAAAACCCAGCAGGTATTGGCTTTATGAAGGACGTTGCGTCCAACGATGCTCGGGTCAAAATGGCGCAAGCCTTCCGCACTCAGGTAGCCGCCGTGTTCCGTCAAAGTGTGAGCGTGACCGGCTCAGACGGCGATGACGCGACCGAAACCCTGATTGAATCCGCCTCCCGCAATGTTACAGAGCAGGCTCTGTCCGGAACCCGTGTCATCAAGTCTCGCACCAGCCCATCCGGCGCTATGTATGTGCTGATCGGCATGTCCGACGCGGACTACGAGCGCACGTTAAAAAACGCGATTAGTGTCAGCAAAACCAAAGACAGCGAATTGTGGCAGCGCTTTAAGGAAGAAAAAGCGATTGAGTCACTGGAAGCCTTAATGGGCCGCACCAATAAACTGTAACAAAGGAACCGCTATGGCACAGTTCACCCGCTTAGCATCGAGGCAGCACCTCTTAGCCAAATCCGTCGTAGCTGTTGCCGTCGCGGCATTCTCTTTGCCTTGCACTGCGTTGGCAGCCACCACGCCGCAAAGTGAATGGCAGGAATTCTTACAATACCGTCAGCAACAACTGTCGGAATTTGAGCAGTACCGCAACGCATACCTCAAAGCCTACGATGCCTACCGCAGCGAGATCCTAGCCCTTTGGGATGAAGCACCTGTTAGCGATGCGCATAACCTCGTGCAATACAGCGAAGATAAGACGCTGCGCAGCGAAATTGACTTTGCAAATGACGAGATCAGAATTTCTGTCATACATGCACCCGACAATGCACCCGATCAGGAACAGGTCCAACAGCAAATATCCGCCCTGCTCCAAGCCAAGATAGGAGAAGTTCAGCAAGCCGATCCCCTGCAACAAGCCGTTGAACTGGGGTCCATTCCATTGCCATCTGAGTTGGCGCAACAACCCCTGCTGCCAAGATTGGCTTCCGACACCAGTACTCAAATAGAGGCCGTCTCTGCGCGCTTAATGGAACAAGCGAAGCGTAATACACGGGTTCGAGACTATACCCAACAACGTATGCTGCAAATGCAACAGGAAGTCGATGACCAACAGCGCGCCGCTCTGCAAGAGTTAGAAAAACAGGAAGATCTCAAACAACTGGCTGAGCCACTCAGCCAGGATCTCGCCGCAACACGTTCGGGAGTCCCCCTTTTGCCCCCTGGCCCCTCGCTAGAAAGTAAAACCCAGGCATTAACCGAGCAGGGGAAAGAGCGCAAGGCCGCATTAGCCCAAGCGTATACTGAACAGCAAAGCGATCCCACGGAAAAGCAGATCACCACATTTCGGATCCAACTGCCCCAGCACAGTCTGCAGAAAAAGGCTCAGCCATTCCTCGGGATCGCCCATGCGCAATCCAATGAATGGGAGGTCCCGCTGGATCTGGTTTTAGCTATCATGCATGCCGAAAGCAGCTTTAATCCCTTAGCTCGCTCACATGTGCCCGCGTTTGGCCTGATGCAGATCGTGCCCTCCAGTGCGGGCAAGGACGTCCGTCAGCATTTTGAGCAAAGCCAGATCGCCCCAAAACCGGATGAGTTGTATCAGGCCGACTTTAATATTCGCTTTGGCAGTGCCTACCTCAATATCCTCGACAAACGCTACCTTAAAGGGATCACAGATCCAGAAAGCCGTCTGTACTGCGTCATTGCAGCATACAATACCGGCGCAGGGAATGTTGCCAAAGCCTTCAATACTGATCGTAGTCGTCGATTGAAAACCGCCTTGCCGAGGATCAATAGCATGTCTCCGACACAGGTGTACAAACACCTCGTGGAGCACCTGCCCTACGATGAAACCCGCAAATACCTGAAGAAAGTCAGCAAGTACCAGCAAAATTACGCTGAGATCAGCAAAGAGCTGGTGTTATGAATCGACAAAAAAACCGCTAGATAAAGGACGTATCGCGGCGTAATACCTGCCAATCAAGCAAAAGGGAGTCCAAACATGGCTCCCTTTTGGGTCAGTCATGCCTGAAACCTGCTCACCCAATTCAGCTCCATGCCCTTCAGTGGCCGAAATTACATATCGCGGCGCCCGTCTTCTTTGAGTATTGGTGTTGAACTTAACTTTGCCACAAACGCTCACTGCCAGTGACATGACCCTCCACAGGACCCCTCGTCGACAGGCTAAGTAACGTTAGCCCCCAAAGCATTACTCGGGGTTACAGGCGGAGCTGCTCCAACTGCCTCTGCGCCCATTGGCTCCCCTCTCGCGCTGCCTCTTGCAGCAACCGGGCCCCTAGCTTTCTATCACGAGTGACCCCATCACCGTTATAGAGAGCAATAGCATAGTACGCCTTGCCTTGAAGGTTACCCTGTTCATAAGCTTGCCGATAAAGCTCTGCGGCCTGCTGCTCATCTTGGTGGCCACCCTTACCCTTGCTGAGAAGATAGCCAAGTTCGACCGCCGCAGCGATATTGCCCTCGTTGATGGCCTTGCGGTACCACTGCCGTGCCTTACGGTCGTCGCTGCTAAAGCCGAGACCATGGTCATAATTAATCCCAAGAAAATACATGGCTTGTGCATCCCCCTCCTCGGCGGCCTGCAGATACAACTGATTGGCCCGATCCAGATCCTTGCTGACCCCTTGCCCTTTCTCATACATCACGCCCATTCGACGGATAGCAGAACTCTTACCTAGCGTCATGGCTCGGCGGAATAATCGCAGCGCTTCCGAATGATCTTGCTCGACACCTCTACCGTCAAGGTAACGCGTGCCCAAGTTTTCCATCGCCCAAGCGCTGCCCAGCTTCACCCCTGTTTGGTACCACTGCAGCGCAAGTTCATCGTCCTGCTCGACCCCTTTGCCAACAGAGTAGGCATAGCCCAACGCAGCGGCGGCATCGCCATGGCCCCGCTCAGCCACTTTACGAAACAACGCCACTGCGCGCGCTGGATCCGCTTCGATCCCCTCGCCGTCTCTGATCATTTTAGCCATGTCATACTGAGCGGAAAGATCTCCACGCTGCGCAGACTCCCTTTTCAGCGCCAACCCCTTGGCCAAGTTTATGCTAACTCCACGGCCCAAAAGGTAAGCGCTACCAAGGTTGGATAACGCAGTCGCCGATCCGGCGTCAATCGCCCTTTGGTACCAAGCGTTAGCTTTACCATAGTCCACCTCCACGCCATCACCATCGGTATAAATACCCGCGAGGTTATTCATCGCGCTCATGTGTCCTTGGTGTGCCGCCAACTCATAGTAATGCCGGGCCGTCTCATGATCCTCGTCAATATTCTTCAGCAGCACTGCGTACTGGTACTGAGAAGAGACGTGACCCAACTCCGCCAGCGGCCGAATTTTAGGCATCGCCTGAGTTGCCCAGTATCGGGCTTTCTCCATATCTTTGCCGAACCCGGTGGCCCGACCATGGGCCCACATTTTGGCCAACGAGGCCATAGCCGAAGGGTTACCCTGCTTAGCCGCCTGCTGATACAGCTTAAAGGCCGCAACCTCATCGTGGTTGTCGAAGTAGAGGTAGTCAGCCCGAACCAACAGTTCTCGCGCCATATCAGCTCCCAGCTCTCGTTGCAACATCGCCTTGGCCTTAGCCGCAAACCGTCCCTCTGGATGGCGCGCCAAGTACTTGTTAAGCATCAATTCAGAACCATCCTCTTGGGCCAGTTGCCAAAGCAACGCTTCGCCATCGGTAACCGCTTTCTGCGGCGCACCCGCCAGATAGACATCGCCGGTTAGGGCACTCGATTCCCAAGGGATCTGCTTGCCTCCTGAACCTTGACGAACATCGTTACGTACTCGCGTAAAGACCTGTTGCAGAGTCAGCCCCGAAGTACGGAGATAGTTGAGCAGGTGCCGCGTGTACAGACCATTTCGACCCTCGCCATCGGCCGCAACCGAGCCCGGCGCCGTCGAGAAGGCGATGATGGAGCCGACGGGCCCATCAATGCGTCGCAAGCCTCGACTGGCAGAACGAAACTCCGATTGGAACGGATTATTACGACAGGCGTCGAGGATTAAAATATTGGTGTGATTGCCCGCCGCATTCATTTTGCGCAACACCGCATTGACCGACACTCCCTCATCGGGGATCTCATCTTCCGCCTGGATATCCGAACCGACAGGGATAAGGAAGTTCTCGCCGTCTAATTGCATGCCGTGGCCCGCGTAATAGAATAGGCCGACATCATCCTCTGCTAGGTTATTACCAAACTGGCGGATCGCACCACGCAATTCAGATCGATCGAGATCGGACAACAAGGTTACTTGGAAATCCAGCTGCTTCAGCGCTTGTGCCATGTCCGTGGCATCATTGGCCGGGTTGGACAAAGGGGCATGACGATATTGGCCATTACCGATCACCAAAGCACGCCGTGCGGCCTCTACTGGCACTAGCATGCTGAACAGCAATACAGCGCTTAGCACCCAATTGACACTCCTTAGCTCCATCTTTCTCTCCTTAGAAATTCGCAGCTGAGGTAAAGCTCAGCACCGCTTCTGCCGTCAACACCTGGGGCTGCTCAGCCTGCCTGCGCTTCAAGCCTCGGGTTGCTCCGATCCCACCCTCTTGCAACAAACGGTGATAACCACTTTTGCCGTCATAACGGGTATTGGGTAGGGCATGCTCCAGTGAGTGGTTACTGGCGATCATCTGCAGCATTTCATAGCCGTAAGGGGCATCGACAGCGAACTCCCCGAGCAGTACCCATTTGTTTACCGAGCCGGGTCCGATGTAATACATAAAACGGTAAGGCCCGGGCTCGTCGGACAATTCCAGCAGATAGCTGTAACGGTCATTCCCATTTTGGCTATGCCCCACCAAATAGAAATATCCAGAGCGGTTGAGCTTCGCCATCACTTGTACCGTCTCTCCATCGACAAAACTGAGCGCCCGACTGCCCTTATTGGTCTGTAGATCCGCTTTGAGTTCCGGCGTATCCAAATAGCCTGCGAACAGCAGTTGATCCAGATCCAACGATGAGGGCTTATGCTCCAACCCCCGGTAGGCTGAAGGGAGCAGCAACACGCTAGTGGCCAAGATCACCTTGCCGGTGGCGACCTCTGTTAAGGTGTATAGCAGATCCAATCCTTCGCCGACTTCTTGGTATGCACCGGACAACTTCAGTCGGGCCTGAGCAGGATCACCTGTGGCTCGATCCCCCAGTGCAGTCGTCAGTTGGTGCTGAAATCGCCGCGAAAAAGGAGTGATCTGTTGCGACATGGACGGCAGCGGCGGAGTGACCAAGATATTATTCGCTTTATCCATTGCCTGGGCTAACGCCATTGCCGCGCGCGCCAACGATGGGTGACGATCGCCGTAGGCAGCCAAACGCGCTGCGATCTCTGCCCCCGTATCTGAGGGAGAGAACTTCACATTAGGATTGAGGGCCAGCAAAACGGTTCGCAAACGATTCAGCCGTTGCTGCGTGGTGAGCAACTGCTGCAAGTGGAGCAATTGAGCGTCACTGAGCTCATTGGCCAGGGATCGTAACCCCTCGCTCAGATCGTGCTCAAGCTGTTTTATCTGACTTCGGTAAGGCGCCTCAGCCTGCAGTGGATCCAGCCATCCTTGGCAATGATACCGCTGCGAGGATCCTTCAAGTCGGCACTCTTGCTCAACACCCAGCAGCGGTAGCTGGGAATGAGAGCGAGTATGCTGCTCAAACAGGTGCTCCCCAGAGGTGGACTGGAAGCCTTGGGTCTGTGACTCAACGCTAACAAACAGCTGCTTGCTCAGTCCAGCCAATACGCCCTGCTGGGCCTCTGATTGACACTCAACCAACGACGTAGCCGGTTTACAATTGACGACAGCTTCCGCCGTCCAAACATTGCCGTGGGCTGCTCCCCAAACCCAAAAGAGCAGGAGTGAAACTGCTAACCATCGAGCTTTCATTGACTCTCCATGTCAGATGGAACCATCCTCCATACTTACACTCGAAGGTGAATTTGAGAACCCCAGTAACGCAGAAAATTTCAGCAACCGTTACTCCGCTAACCAGTCCCGATTCAACTGGGCCTCATCTCCCAAATACACCAATAACCAATCGAGTAAGGCGTTATCCTGTTCCGGCTTGCGCCACGCTAGGCAGCATTCACAGGTGTTTTGCCCTCCTTCGAAATAGCGCTCTACCAACTGTCCAGACGCCAGCAGAGGTTTGGCTAGGTGGCGCGGTACATAACCGATCCCCAAGCCATCCTTGTAGCAGGTCAGCGCATTAGCCCAGTCCGGCACCACGATGCGGCGCTGATTGTCCAACAACCAGGTGTTCCGCTTTGCCAAAGTACGCGAGGTGTCCTCCAGACCGATCACTGGAAACGCCGCCAGCTTTTCACCGGTTAGTGTCGTCATGGTCGCAACCGGATGGTCGGGAGCCATCACTAACGCCCAATCCATCTGCCCCATATCCCTCGCGCCAAAGTCGCCCCCGACGGGCACCGCCGTCGTTGCCCCGATGGCGATATCCGCCCGACCATCCGCCAGCGCGTCCCAGACGCCGTTAAATACTTCCATCGAGATCACCAACTCCGCATCGTCAAACTCGGTATAGAAGTCATGGATTAACGCAGAGATCCGATCGGCCTTAACGATGTTATCCAGCGCCACCTTTAAGCTGCGCTGCCAGCCATTGGCCACTCGCTGGGTATGACGGCGCACCGACTCCATCTCCCGCAGCCATTGCCGCACTTGGATCAGAAAGTGCTCCCCCGCCGGAGTCAGGACCACTTTGCGCGCTTGGCGCTCAAACAGCACTACCCCCAGCTCCCGCTCGACTTGGCGCACCGAGTAACTGATGGCGGACGGCACCTTGTGCAGCACTCCTGCCGCGGCGCTGAAACTGCCTTGACGGGCCACCGTATCCAGCATCTGTAAGGTTGATTTTGCAAACATTTTTGTCGCAGCCTTATCTTTCAAAAATTTTGATAGGTATAGGCAAAATATAGCGTTTAACAGATAGTTTTGCAGCCAGTAAACTCGCCGCCCATTGAGAGGTGGGCTTTTGCGCCCGCCTAAGACTGAACAAATGAGTTAACACTATGCGCATTTCCAAACTGGAACTGGTCTATCTGGCTGGCCTGTCGATGCTGGGCTTTATCGCCACCGACATGTACCTGCCCGTCTTTAAAGAGATGGAAGGCTTCTACGGCACCGGCCCTGAGTCCATTGCCCTGTCTCTGTCCATCTTCCTGGCTGGCTTGGCCGGTGGCCAGCTGCTGTGGGGCCTGGCGTCCGACCGCTTCGGCCGTCGCAATACCTTGATGGCCGGTCTGGCACTCTACACCCTGGCCTCGCTGGGTTTGGCGTTTAGCAGCGAAGTTTGGCAACTGCTCAGCCTGCGTTTTGTTCAGGCCATCGGTGTTTGTGCGCCAGCGGTGATCTGGCAAGCCATGGTGATCGATCGCTATCCGGGCGAGAAAGGTCAGCAGATCTTCGCTACTATCATGCCGTTGGTGGCTCTGTCGCCGGCGTTGGCACCGCAGCTAGGCGTCGGCCTGTCACTGGCCTTTGGCTGGCAGAGCATCTTTGTCGCCCTTACCGTACTGGGCGTGGCGCTGGTGGCCATGACCTACCGCATGCCGAACACGATCCCTGCCCGCTCGGAACGCTCTATGGCTGGCGATCTTTCCGCGCTATTGGGCTCGCGTGTATTCATGGGCAACGTCATTATGTTTGGTGCTGCCTCCGCCGCCTTCTTCGCCTACCTGACCGGTATGCCAGAGATCATGGCTAGCATGGGCTACGACGCTAAGGACATCGGCTTGTCGTTCATCCCACAGACCATCGCCTTTATGGTTGGTGGCTATATTGGGAAGAAGCAGGTGGCACAACGGGGTGATAGCGCGGTACTGCGCGCTCTGGTGATCCTGTTTGTTTCGACCGCAGGTGTGTTGTTGCTGGCATCCCAGTTGCCATTGGCCACCATCTGGCCTTTGCTGATCCCCTTCTGCTTCTTGGCCGCAGCCAACGGTGCGTTGTACCCGATCATCGTCAACCGCGCCCTATCCAGCGCGCCGGAATGCGCCGCCACCGCGGCAGGTCTACAGAACAGCCTACAGATCGCCATCAGTTTTGCCGCCAGCGCCGTCGTTGCCGCGTTCGCCAGCCAAGCGCTGTCCGTCGCCGGCATGGTGATCGGCGCTAGTGCGCTGCTGGTGCTGACCGGCTACAGCGTGTCACGCACCGTCAGTGTGACACCGCAAATTGAAAATGCCTAAGCCGCTTATTCTTAGACAATAAAAAGCCGCCGCCCTCAACGTTCGAGGGCGGCGGCTTTTTTACAACGCGTGCCAAGGTTCGTGCCCAGTTTTAATCGTCCAACTCCAGCGTCATATCTCCGGTCACCGTGCTGGAGCAGGCCAAAAACGTCCCCTGCTCTATCTCCTCCTCAGTCAGCCCAAAGACCGAGCTGCTTTGCAGCTTGTCCTTTTCCCCCTGGCACTTGCAGCTGCCACAGACGCCGGTTCGGCACGCCGCAAAGATCGGAATGCCTCCCGCCTCCAAGCTGTCGAGCACCGTCTGGCCTGGCAAGATGGGTAACTCGACGCCATCCACCGATAGGGTGTGCCCTTGCGCCGCCTCCGCCGCGCCGACGGCGGCCGCCGTCGCTGCAGCGTGAAACGCCTCACAATGTACCTTGCTCGCCCCCAACTGCTGCGCCAACGTCTGCGCGCTGACCATATAGCCTTCGGGGCCGCAGATCATCACGCTGCGCGATGCCAGATCGCCCACTGCCTGCAACTGAGCTTCTCCCAGACGATCGCCCTCGCCGCTGAGCAGCCAGTGCAGCTGGAAATGGGGGTACCGCCGGGCTAGGTGCTCCAGCTCCAGCGCGAAGATCTTATCCGCCTCGCTGCGCACACTGAACATCAGCACAATGTCGGCGTCCGGCTCTCTGCGCAGCCGATCTTTGAGCATGGAGAACAAGGGGGTGATGCCACAGCCTGCCGCCAACAGTAACCAGGGCTGATCCCCCGCCAGTTGACTGTGAAACTCGCCCGCCGGGGCCAAGGCTTCCAGCCGATCGCCCATCTTCAGCTGATCCAGCAGATGATTGGACACCCGCCCGCCTTCCACCCGCTTGATCGCCAGTTGCAGGCGGCTGTCGTCTGGGGTTGAGCTTAGGCTATAGGCGCGCACCGAGGTTTGCGCACCGATGGGCACTTTCAGGGAGATGAACTGGCCGGGAATAAAATCCGGCTGCGCGTCTGCCATAAAAGTAAAACGGGTGACATCGCAGGTTTCCGCTTGGACACCGACACAAGTGAGCTGCATATCCGCTCCTATCTAGTGATGAAAAAAGGGACCTGATCCCAAAGAGTCCAGGCCCCGTTCCTTGCAGGGAATGTTTGTCGGCTTACGCCGCCAGAATGTCGTTGAGGTCCTGCTCAACCGTGGTGATCAGGCGCAGGCCAAACTGCTCGTTAAGCGCCGCTACCAGGTTGTCGGTCAAGAACGCCGGCACGGTCGGGCCCACACGGATATCCTTGACGCCCAGCGCCAGCAGGGTCAGCAGGATAGCGATCGCCTTCTGCTCAAACCAGGACAGCACCATGGACAGCGGCAGATCATTGACACCGCACTCAAACGCCTCGGCCAGGGCCAGCGCCAGCTGGATGGCGGAGTAGGCATCGTTGCACTGACCGACATCGAGGAAACGCGGAATGCCGTTGATCTCCCCAAACTCCAGATCGTTGAACTTAAACTTGCCGCAGGCCAGGGTCAGGATCAGCGTATCCTGTGGCGCCTGAGCGGCAAACTGGGTGTAGTAGTTACGCTCGGCCTTATCGCCGTCACAGCCACCCAACAAGAAGAAGTGCTTGATGTTGCCCGCCTTGACCTGATCGATCACCGCAGGCGCCGCCGCCATCAGGGCGTTACGGGCAAAGCCGGTGGTGGTGTAATGGGGGATCTCATCGTACTTGAAACCTTCTTGCGCCAGGGCGCAGTCGATCACCGCGGAGAAGTCCTCCCCTTCTAGGTGCGTTACGCCAGGCCAGCCGACGATGGAGCGGGTAAACAGACGATCGCCATAGCCTTCAATGCCGCGGCCCGGCTCAGGATCGATCAAGCAATTGGAGGTCATCACGATGGCGCCGGGGAAGTTGGCAAACTCCTTTTGCTGGTGCTGCCAAGCGGTGCCGTAGTTACCCACCAGGTGCGGGAACTTGTGGCCCAGCTCTGGGTAAGCGTGGGCCGGCAGCATCTCACCGTGGGTGTAGACGTTGATCCCTTTGCCCTGGGTCTGCTCAAGGATGTGCTGCAGATCGATCAGATCATGACCGGACACCAGAATGGCCTTACCGGCCACCGGCTTCATGTTCACCTTGGCCGGCTCTGGGTGGCCAAAGGTGTCGGTTTCACCTCTGTCCAGCAGCTCCATCACGCCGTAGTTGACCATGCCGATCGCCATGGACAACTCGAGCAATTCGCCCATCTCAGAAGGATCTTCGCCCAGGCGAGCCATGATGCGGTGGAATTCGCCGAACAGATCACGGCTCTGCTGGCCCAGCACGCGGGCATGCTCTAAGTACGCCGCCACGCCTTTGAGGCCATACAGACACAGCAATCGCAGGCCCATGATATCTTCGCCCACCTCAGACAGGCCACGGTTGACCATGGTTTCCGGAGCGCGCGCCAACATCGCCGCCTTATCGACGCTCAGCTCGAACTGACCCGCGCCAAGGGGTGTCTCGGCGGTGGCCAGGGCCTGGGTACAGGCGGCCAGGTAGGCGTCTTTCATGCGGTTGCGCAGCGCCATGGCACGCTCGGTATAGGCCACCAAGCGCTTAGCATCAAAGTTCACGTTGGTCAGGGTAGAGAAAAACGCCTGGGGCACATAGGCATCCACTTCGGCATCGACGATGTCGTACTGACGGGCCAGGTGCGCATAGGCGCTGACGCCCTGCAGCAGGTAGACCAGCACATCTTGCAGATCGGAGATCTCCGCCGTCTTGCCGCACATCCCCGCGGTGTAGGCGCAGCCATTACCAGCCGGAGTTTGGATCGTTTGCTCACACTGTACACAAAACATAGAACACCCTCTTAAGTTGCATTTTGCCTGCATGTTTTGTTTTAGCCTACTTGCTCCGCCAGGAAAAAGCATGCATTTCTTGTGCATGTTTTAATTCGCATTGAGCCAGATCACAAAATTACGCAAGCAAGATAAATGTCCACACCAATTCCAAGGTCATAAGACATTAATCCTTATAGTGTTATTGCAAGGAAAGGGAGCAAAGGCTGGGTACCCAGGAAAGATACATGGGTGTATTAGAAGCATTAAAGGCGTGAGATGCCGAGCGAGAGCAAAAGGCTGAGTGCAGGGTCCTCTCGTATAAGCGATGCGCAACGGGCTATCGCGCGAAAAGGCCCGCCACTTCGATGGCGGGCCTTGAAGGTGCCTAAACGACGCCTACTCGAGCAAAAATACCGTCATCGAGCAGGCACCGTGTGCGCCGATCACCAAGGCTTGTTCGATGTCAGCGGTTTTCGACGGACCTGAAATGAAAACACCATGATGACCGCTCGGTAGACCGGTGGCGGGCACCGCCTGATGCATGGTCATATGCAGCGCATCAGCACGAAGCAGGACCGCCAGGTGCTCGGTGATGTAAGGCAGCGCGCGTTGGCCACAGTCATCGTCCAACACAAATACCGCGCCGTTTTCCGCCACCCCGAACCTGGCTTGGATCAGGGCATGCTTCACATCCTGCAAGGCATGTGGAGTGTCATCAAGCGCCCGATTGCCCTTGAGCGTCTCGATCATCGACAGTACCTGCTCGCCTTCGGCCATGCGTCGATCGAGGTACTGTTGGATCTCCGTCAGGCTTCCTACTCGATATAAGCTGCCGCCGACCTTGGCTAGGCTGGCTTCAAACTGTTCAGAGAGATCACTGTCATCAACAGCAATGTCGATCTCCGGCATCGGGGGCTGAGGCAAATCCACTGTTTCTAAGGCATCTAAAATGGCATTACGGCTGGACATCATTTGTTCTCCCGATGCTGTTTAAACCAATGCTCGAATGAGCCCGTGGTCGGCGCCTGAGGCAATTCGCGGTGCTCTGTCCATGCGCCTCCCAAGGGGTTCATGACCGCGCCAGGTAAGATCCGCAGCGCACCCCGAGCGACCCCCATGCCGACGTTCAACATGCTCTCATTACCCATCATACTGCCGACCAGCGGCATATAACGACGCTTACCGTATGGCAGCTTGCCGCTATCGGCATGCAGTTTGCGCCAGTGGTGAATGATGGTGTCCAGCGGCACTTTGGTGGGGCACACCTTGGTGCAGGAGCCGCACAAGGTGCAGGCCCAGGCCATGGAGTGGGTTTCGTCATTACCGGCCGACACCGCGATCCCGATCGGGCCGGGGATCAGCGCGTTGTAGGCAAAGCCGCTAGAACGCCGATAGACTGGGCAGGTATTGAGGCAGCCGCCGCAACGGATACACTTGTAGGCCTCGGCCAACAGCGGATCCTGAAACAGCTTAGAACGACCATTGTCGACCATAACAATGTGCATCTCCCCGCCCGCCTTCGACCCTTTGTAGAAACTGGTGTAGGTGGTCGACGGCTGACCCGTGGCGTTGCGTGCCAGGGTCCGGGTCAAAACACCAACGGCCTCCAGATCCGGTACGATCTTATCGATCCCCATGGAGTGGATCTGCAAGGGCGGCAGGTTCACCCCCATGTCCGCATTGCCCTCGTTGGTGCAGACCACCACCGCCCCCTCCGATGCCACCGCCATGTTCACGCCGGTCAAAGCCGCATCGGCAGTCAGGAAGTGCTCACGCAGATGGGCACGGGCCTGTTTGGTCAGATAGGTGGGGCAAGATGCGCCTTTCTCTGAGCCGATCTTTTCATGGAACAGCTCCCCCACTTCCTCCTTTTTCAGATGGATGGCGGGCACCACAATGTGGCTGGGTGGCTCCTTGCGCAACTGAATGATCCGCTCGCCCAGATCCGTGTCGATCACCTCGATCCCCTGTGCCTCCAGGTAGGGATTCAAGTGGCACTCCTCGGTCAGCATCGACTTGGATTTCACCAGCTTTTTGACCTGATGGCTAGCCAAGAGCTGATGCACGATCCGATTGTGCTCCTCGCCGTCGGCCGCCCAATGCACCTGGATCCCATTGTGCTGACAGTTGGCCTCAAACTCTTTGAGGTAGCCCGCCAGATTGCCCAACGTGTGCAGTTTGATCTCGGAGCCCAGCTGCTTGAGCCGCTCCCATTCATCGCCGCCTACGCTCTCGGCGGCCAGATCCCGTTTGTGTCGCAGTGCCCACAAGGCTTTGTCGTGCCAATTGACCCGCTCTTCGTCCTGATTGAACTTGGCCGCCGCACTGGCATGACTTTCCATTTCACCGATTAACGCCATATGAGGGTCTCCTTACAGGACCTGATTAATGAGTTCGGCAATGTGCAGGGTTTTGATCCCGTGCCCTTGCCGACGAAGTACGCCATCGAGGTGCATCAAGCAAGAGGGGTCGTAGCCCACCACAAAATCGGCACCGGTATTTGCGTGGGCCAGCGCCTTGTCCTTGCCCATCTTGCCGGAGACCGCGCCCTCATCCAGAGCGAAGGTGCCACCGAACCCACAACACTCATCACGGCGCTCGGGATAGCGGATCTCGATCCCCTCAATATGGGAAAGCAGGGCCTCCACCTTGTTGTAGCTGCGCCCTTTGGTTTCCGATGGGGTCGCCAGCTCCAACATGCGGATCCCATGACAGGACAGCTGCAAACTGACCGGGTGCTTGAATGCCTTATTAAAGCGCTCCAAGCCGTGAATATCGTGCAGAAACTCGGTGAGTTCCTTAAGTTTGCCGATCACTTGTGTCGCTTCTGGGCTGCAATCAAACTCGTGAAAGTTCTCCTTCGCCGCCACCAGACAGGATGCGGCCGGACAAACGACATAGTCACAGTCCACGCCCTTAAAGGCATCGAGCAACTTAAGGGTGGTTTTCTTCGCTTCGTCAAAGCAGCCCGAGTTGGTCATGGGCTGGCCACAGCAGGTCTGGCCCTTGGGCAGGATCACCTCATGGCCCAGCTTCTCCAGCAGCTCCACGGTGGCGATCCCGACCTGAGGGAGCATATGGTTGACCAAACAGGGAATAAAAAGCGCAATTTTCATCAGTACTTCCTAACTGAATGGAGGGCTACACTGCCCCTTGATATCGCAAAGGGCCCGGTCATTGAATTCCGGGCCCTGACGGTTACGCGTGCTAAGCCTTTGGTTTGGAGGCGCGATCCAACAGGCTCAGAATGTTCTTGTAGGGGATCCCAGAATGAGTGGTGAGTCCCACTTCACAGGTGGCCGATACCGAGTAACCACTGGTACAGCCTTGATCTTTGGTCTCCTCCTTTAAATGACGAAGACCGTGCTCATTAAGCTCAGGGAAGTTCATACCGCGGTTGCCCGCCATGCCACAACACCCGACTTTTTCCGGCACCACCACCTCGCTGGCGCACAGCTTGGCCAGGCCGACCAAGTCATCAACGATCCCCAGCTTACGGCAGGTACAGGTCGGGTGGACCGCGATCTTCTCCTCGATCGGCGTGATCGCTAGACGGTCCACCATGTACTTCATGGCAAACTCCTCCGGCCCCAACAGCGTCAAGCGCGTATCACAAGCCCGGCGCATCCGCTCCAGACAGGCGGTGGTCTCGACCAAGATCGGGTGCTCACCATTGCCCGAGACGTCAAGCAACCAATCCGATAGCTGATTGGATTTGGCGTCCGCCTGCTCGTCGTGGCCATAGGACTCCCACGGCTGACCGCAACACATCCCCTCAGGCTTGTGGCCGCTCAGCATCTCAAGGCCGCATTTTTCAAACAGCGACTTGATAGTCTCCGGCACCGAGCGTTGATCTGGGTGCTGCGGTGAGGTGCCCATCATTCGGTTCAAACACGCTGGGAAATACACCGCTTTGGTGTCACCCATGGTGTGCAGCTGAGGCAAGGCCTTGCCACGCTTGGGCATACCCGGCGTCCATTGTGGTACCGGCAACCCCACCTTACGCATCCCTTTGGTCAACGCGCTGATGGCGCCATCCCCCGCCACCGAGCGCACCACATCGGTGCCCGCCAACGCAAAACGGGCCACACTTTCCAGTGATGAAAACTTGTCGGCACTGAATTGGGAGATCTTACGCTCCCCTTCGGAGGCGTTTTCAGCCCGCAATGCCTTAACGTATTTGCCGGTATCGATCCCCATGGGGCAAGCCGTTTTACACAGCCCATCCGCGGCGCAGGTATCCAGACCAAAATACTGATACTGCTGCTTCAACTCGGCCAGTACCTGAGGCTCGTCACCGGTGGTATCCAGAGTTTTGATCACCCGGGCCACCGCCGTACGCTGGCGCGGTGACAGGGTCAGGCCGTGGGCAACGCAATGACTCTCACAAAAACCACACTCGATACATTTGTCGACGATCTCATGTACCGGCGGCAGAGGCTTAAAGCCCTTAGAGTGCGCCTTGGGGTCAGGGTTGATGATCACCCCAGGATTGAGCATCGCGGCAGGATCAAACAGGTTTTTCACCCGCTGCATCATGGCGTAGATCTCGCTGCCCCACTCCTTCTCAACAAAGGAGGCCATGCCAAATCCGGTACCATGCTCCGCTTTCAATGAACCGTCGTATTTCACCGCGACCAGCTCAACCAACTTCTCCATAAAGCGATCGAAGCGGTCAACCTCTTCTGGACTATCAAAGTTCTGAGCAAAGATAACATGGTAGTTACCTTCCAGCGCATGGCCGTAAATCACCGCATCTTCGATACCCAGATCAATGAACAACTGCTGTAACTCGATGGTAGCCTGCGGCAGCACCTCAATCGGAAACGCAATATCCTCAATGATGCAGGACGTACCTTTAGGCCGCATCGAGCCGGCCACTGGGAACACCGCCTTACGAATGCTCCACATGTTGGCGATCTCGGCCGCATCCTGGGTGAACTCCACCGGCTGGCACAGGCCATGATTAGCCATGATCTCCGCCATCTTGGCGGTATTGGCGTCGATATCGGCTTGGCTCATGCCAAAGGTTTCAAACAGCACGGCAGTGACGTTTTCGTCAATGTCATTGATGAACTCAGGTGTCTCATACTTGGAAGCCGCCACAGCTTGCAGTGCGAGGTTATCCAGCAGCTCCGCCGCATTGGTTTCTTCAAACGCTTTTTCTCGCAACTCAACGATGGCTTCGCAAGCACCACGCAGTGAGTCAAAGTAAACCAAACCTGTGGCACTGTGGGTCGGCTTGGGTACACTCTTCATCGTGACTTCTGACAAAAATCCAAGTGTGCCTTCCGAGCCCACCATAAGGTGCAGCAAAATATCAAAGGGGTCGTCATGATCGACGAACGAATTCATGCCATAACCGGTCACATTTTTGATCTCGTATTTGCGCTTGATGCGTTCACTGATCGCCGCATCGGCTCGGATCTCATCGCGCAGCTGCGACAGCTGGTCGATGATGCTGGGGTGGGAACACAAAAACTGCTCCCGACTTTGCGCGTCTGCGGTGTCCAGCACGGTGCCATCGGCCAACACAATGCGCGCCGACTCAATCAACCGATAGCTGTTGTGGCGGGTGCCGCAATTCATGCCGGACGCGTTATTGGCCACAATGCCGCCCACCATGGCCGAGGCGATGGTGGCCGGATCCGGTCCAAACTTCCAGCCGTAAGGAGCCAGCGCTTGGTTGACCTTGGCGCCGATCACGCCAGGTTGCAGACGGACCCGCTCGCCCTCATCCAGCACTTCGAGATCGGTCCAGTGCTGCCCGGCGACGACCAACACCGAATCACTCAGGGCCTGACCGCACAAAGCCGTGCCCGCTGCGCGGAAGGTCACCGGACGCTTAGCCAGAAAACACTCAGTCATCACCTGCGTCAGCTCGGCTTCATTTTTGGTATGCACCACCAACTGTGGCCGCTTCTGATAGAAAGACGCATCAGTGCCCCAGGCGACCCGGCGCAGCGAGTCGGAAAACACCTGAACGGGACTTAATACGCTGGCCAATCGGTTGGCCAGCTCCGTGACATTGGACTGCAACATAAGCACTCCTCTCCTCAATTCTTGTTAAGACGAAACGCCGGGCATCACTGCCCGGCGCTTGTTCAGACCGATTTAGAAACCGCCCCAGATAAAGGCGATGGTGCCCGCGAGCATGGCGTAACCCAGCGCAACCGGCATGGTTTTGCGAATGATCTCGGACTCACGTCCGGCCATGCCCACTACGGTTGCCGCAGCCACCACATTCATCACGCACATCATGTTGCCCGCGTTAGCACCGATCCCCTGCAGTGCCAGCACCAGGGCCTGATTCATACCGATGTTTTCCGCCACTCCAAATTGCAGGCCGGAGAACATCATGTTGGAGAAGGTGGCCGAGCCAGACAGGAAGGCACCAAATATGCCCACCACCGGAGCCATCCAGGCCCAGACCGCGCCCATGGAGCCAGCCAGTAATTCCGCCAGCTGGGTCGGCATGGAGCCAAGACCTGCGGCGTTTTGACCGGAGTTGAGGAAGATCTTCACCATCGGCACAGAAGCGCCCAAGGAGATGATGGTGGGGACCATGGATTTGCAAGAGCCGGTGAAACCACTCTTAAACGCTTCCGGCTTCATCTTGAAGACAAAGTAGCCCAGCAGACACACCGCGATAAAGAACGCGCCAGGCGCGTACAAAGTGGCAAAACCCGCCTTAAGATTGGTCCCCATGATCTCCGTCCAGCTGATATTAAAACCGGTCAGGAAGGATTTGAGCGGCGCCACGGTGCGCGACAGTACCAGCAGTGCCGCCATCACCAGGTAGGGAGTCCAGGCCGCCAGTTGCGAGAACTGAGGCTGGGTCGCCGCGGCCCCAACCGACTGAGGTTGACCGGCAAACGTCGGCTTCTCTTCAGCTTTCGGATCGTTTTCGGCGAAGTCGTTCCACTCCTGAGCGGGCAGCAAGAAGCCTTTTCGGGCCGCCGGGATCACAATCGCCATCCCCACCAGAGCACCGATCACCGACGGGAATTCCGGCCCCGCAAAGAAGTTGATGGTGAAGGCGGGTACGGTAAAGGCCAGACCCGAGAACAGCGCAAACTTCCAGATCTGCAGACCTTCGGCAAACGACTTGTTGCGACCGAAAAAGCCGGTCAGGACGCACACCATCACCACAGGGATCAGCGAACCGGTGATGAGATCGATGGTGATCATGTGCATAGCAATAAACTGCGCGTAGTCGGCAAAGCTGCCGCCGTGCTCGGCGATCTGTGCCGCCGCCATGCTGACGCCACCTTCCATCAAGCCCTGCTCCATGCCAAACAGCACAGGCAGACCAATGGCACCGAACGACACTGAAGTGGAATCGGCGATCAAAGCCACCACCGCGGCAGCCACCGGTGGCACACCCAGCAGCACCAACAAAGGCGCACCAATGGCGGCAGGCGTGCCGAAACCGGCTGACCCCTCAATAAAGGAGCCAAATAACCAACAGATGATGATCACCTGCACCCGCGCATCGCCGCTGATATTAGTAAAACCGCTGCGAATGGTGTCCATCGCTCCGGAATTCTTCAGGGTATTGAGCAGGAATATTGCACCAAAAATAATGGACAGCGGCGTCAGAGCAGCGTAAAAGCCCTCGACAATGGATGCCATCAGATAGGTGGTATCCATTTTCCAGACAAATAATGCCACCAGGCCGGTTAATACTGCGGATATCGGCATAGCGCGCGAAGCGGGCATGCGCATTATGACTAGAAATACTAAAACAGAAAGTATTGGTGTCAATGTGGCAAGAGTTTGAATAAAGGTCACCAGAGCCTCCTCGCTGTAAGTCCCTTTTAAATACTTGTCGTGTTAAATTCCATTGCTCAGCCCAACCCGGTTGGCCCTAGTTGGCTCACACTCTTATTCAACAGAGTTATTCTTTCTTACCCGAGGCAGAGATAGTGTGATCCACATCAAGCCTATTTGCCTGTTTATAACTTACAACCCATGAGCCCACACCCGCTCACAAACATCGCTCATTCGTGTTTGTAAACTACAAATTTACCCATCCTTTAGCTACGTTACAGAGCCCACAACCAGAACCATGAGACCACGTAAAACAACATACCTAACAAACATAAATGACTGTGAACTTAACCTGCAGCTCACCCAAGCCATGCCAGCACATTCAACTAAACGGCACACTATTAAGTAGATCAACCTACCAATCTTGTCTTGCCCAAGACTATCAAAGCGAACCAAGCCATCTGGCCCTCAAATTCCGTCACAAGGAGTCAAGGAGAGTCCACTTCCAAGAAATTAATAACGATGGGAATTATTGACGCAGTGCAATGTGGATAGAATGTCTCGCATCAAAATATAAAAGGCAGACGTGCGAACGAACATATATGGTTATCTAAATGAGGCAGAGCAGGAACTTTTGGTAGCAAAAATACAATATCGTTATTTTAGATCCGCAAAGGACGTCAATTCCCTGATTTTCTGTTCCTAAACCGGAACTGCTCGCATCAAAATTTGCTTTATTGGAGCCAGCCCCTTCGCACTTACCACCAAAATCGCACCAACCAAGGCACCAATACACTGCTAAGCAAAGCGGATAAAGCCATCGCCAAACCGCAAATGAGCCCATTTCTACATTCAACTGAAAACCGCGGGCCGTGCCCACCCCATGGGCGGCACTGCCTAGCGCGACCCCCTGCACCGCCGGATCGCGGATCCCGCACCGCGACATTAATCCCGGCCCGATCACGGCACCGAAGATCCCGGTGGCGATCACCACGCAGGCCGTTAATGAGGGTATCCCGCCGATAGCCTGACTGATCCCCATGGCTACCGGCGTAGTCACAGACTTCGCCAGCAAGGATCGCTGCACCAGCTCATCGGCTCCCAGCACAGAGGCGATCAACAACGCACTGCTTAGGGTGATCAAGATCCCCGTCAATAAGGCCACCGCTACCGGCAGCGCCATCTGCCTGAGTTTGCCCAACTGTTGATACAGCGGAACCGCCAAGGCCACAGTGGCGGGTCCCAACAAGAAGTGAACGAACTGCGCCCCGGCAAAATAGTGCTGATATTCTATCCCAAACAACAGCAGGCCCGAGGCCAAGACCGCGATAGCCGTCGCGACCGGATGCAGGTAGCCAGGCCGCCCTAAACGCTCATACAACTGAACCGACAGGCTGTAGATCAGCAACGTCGCCGTCAATCCCAGCAGCGGTGAGCCGGAAAGATAAACCCACAAACCATCCCAATCCGGATTCAAAGTCTCCGTCTCCAAGGCTTAGCGAGCAACCATTGCAAAACCCAACCAGTCGCCAACAATGTCGATACCGTACCCAACACAATCACGGTCACAATGGGTAGCCAGCTGTCTTGCAGCAGCTCCAGATACAGCACGATCCCCACGCCAGCCGGTACAAACAGCAACGCCAGATGGCGCAACAAGGTTTCTGCCGTCCGCTCCAATGCGGCAACGGGGCGCCGTCGCAGCCAAAGGGCAAACAGCAGCAACAACATACCGATCACAGGGCCCGGGATCGGCACTCTGCTGAGTAGGCTGATCGACTCCCCCGCCAACTGAAACAACAGCAACACAATCAACCCGTTGATCCGCTCCAATCGCTTGTCCCCTTGCTCCTGTTTCACGCCGACCATCGACGCCAAGATCTGGCGCCTGAGCGCCCTTCAACAACAACGCTTCCCAGTTCCAACCAACACAGGTACTGTTGTTTGTGACACAGTGCACACTACGGAGTCTGATATGTCCATTCGAGTTTGCTCGCTAATGGCCCTGTTTACCCTGCTGACCGGCTGCGCCCAATACAGCAACAATCGAGGCGTCGAGGTAGGCTGGCAAAGCGAATGGGATGCTCAACTGGTGAAAGGGCAAACGCAGCGCAGCGAGGTCTTAGCCAAACTGGGGCCGCCTTCGCAGATGGTGGCACTCGGAGACAAAAGCGCGCTCTACTACCTGTTTGAGAAAGCCAAAGGGGAAGCGCTGATCTTGGTGTTCTACAACAAGCTGGATGTGAATACCCAATACGATCGCGCGGTGTTTTTCTTCGATGAGAACGACACCCTGACCGACTACAGCACGGTGATCTATGCCGATGATCCCTCTTAACCGCCCACGACTCAACGCCCTGGCTTCGCTGCTGATCCTGCTTAGTCTGTGCGGCTGTACCATCAATCAGTATCAGATGGGCCAGCCGATCGCCCAGCGCAGCGGCATAAGCCACTCGCCCACACTCACTGAAGTCCTCACCCTACTCGGCGCACCGGTCCGATTGGCGGCAACCCGCTCAGGCTACGTGTTAGCCTGGGAGCATTGGCAGATCCGGGAGGACGACATCGGCCTGAGCTTGCGCGGCACCGGGGCAGATTTCCTCAATTTTGACTGGGGCCAGGCGCGGGTCCAAGGCGAGTTTCTGCTGCTGACCTTTGATCTGGATGACAGACTCAGTGGCCAAAGCTTCCACCAACTCGACAGCAAGTTAGGCGGCGGCCAATCGGTGCAGCCCCTATTCAGCCTTGTCCCCGTGGTCGACGTCTCCGACTTGCTCAACGAATTACCCCAGCACACCTGGGGCGCCATGTCGCTGGACTCTCTGCCGCAAACACTGAATCACCTACAGCGCATCGAAAACGGCCAGTTGGAGCAGCGGGGCACGCCCACCGGCACCGGACAACGCAGTTTAGAGATGCTGTAACGCACCCATGTGGCCCGGCAGCCGCCCTGGATGTCTGTCCCTCTCAGCGCCAACAAAAGAAGCGACGGGGCTCTTAATGAAAGAGCGTCCAGACAGTTAAAGCGTGAGCCGCGGCTGCAGAAAATCGAGGAAGACCTGGATACGGGGCGATAATACACTGTGGCGGTAATACACCGCACTCACGGTTTCACGCTCGGGTTGCGCGATCTTGTCAGTGGTCAGCACAGAGATCAGCCGACCCTGCTTGAGATCTTCCTGCACCATAAACTGCGACAAGCAGGCAACGCCTTCGCCTGCCAACGCCAGTTGCCGAACGGTGATCCCGCTCGAAGCGGCAATAGAAGGCTGGATCTCACCACCGCCCGCCAGCGGCCAACGATTGAGATTGGCGCTGGCAATAAAGCCCAGTAACCGATGCTGGATCAACTGCGCAGGCGCTGTTGGCGTGCCGTATTCGGCCAAATAACTCGGACTGGCCACAATGTGCAGCGGACTGTTGCCCAGCGCACGGGCATGCAAGCTGGAGTCCTGCAACGCCCCGACCCGGATCGCCACATCGGTACGCCGCTCCAACAGATCGATCACCCCATCACTGGCACTAAGCTCAAGTTCAATGTCCGGGTAGGCCCGTAAAAATTCGCCAACATGCGGCACGATCTGATGTTGCATAAACGGACTGGCGGCATCCACCCGCAGACGTCCAGCGGGCAACTGCGTGCTGCCCAGCCCCTCTTCTGCGGCGGCTAACCCCGCAAGAGCGGGTCGTACCGCGTCAACAAAGCGCGCGCCCTCATCGGTCAGCTCCAACCTTCGTGTGGTTCGATTCAGCAAGGTGGTGCCCAATTGCTTCTCAAGCCGAGTCACAGCACGGGAGATCTTCGCCACCTGCACCTGCAGCGCCTGTGCAGCCGCGGAAAAACTGCCACTGTCCACCACAGCTAACAGCAGTTGCAGATCATCTGAACGGGTCTTCATGGTATTACCTTTTCATTTTTAACAAAGGTATTTTGCTCAACTGTGCATTTTTCGCAAGGTTCAATGTGAGGATAATCGCCGTCATCGAATTGGGGCCTGTCCCCGTTATCCACAGGAGCGCGATGATGCCCATTGCCCTATTTGCTTTGACCTTAAGTGCCTTTGCTATCGGCACCACCGAATTTGTTATCGTGGGTTTGATCCCCACCATGGCCGCCGATCTCGGCGTTTCTATCCCATCCGCTGGCCTGCTGGTCAGCCTTTACGCCCTGGGTGTTGCCATCGGCGCCCCCGTGCTGACCGCGCTGACCGGTCGCTGGCCACGAAAACGTGTACTGCTGGCCGTAATGAGCCTATTCGTCGGCGGCAACCTGCTCGCATGGCAAGCGCCGGGATACGAGTCGCTTGTGCTGGCGAGGATCCTCACCGGGTTAGCCCACGGTGTCTTTTTCTCTATCGGATCGACCGTGGCCACCAGCTTGGTGAGCAAAGAGAAAGAGGCCTCGGCCATTGCGATCATGTTTACCGGCCTCACCGTGGCACTCGTGACGGGCGTTCCGCTGGGCACCTACATTGGCCAGACATTTGGCTGGCAGTCGACGTTTTTGGTGGTCTCTCTGCTAGGCCTGATCGCCTTGATCGGTTCGGCCGCATTGATCCCTGCCAACTTAAAGCAACCACCGGCGGCGAAGCTGGCGGATCAGTTAAGCGTATTGACCCAACCGCGCCTGCTGTTGGTGTATGCCATTACCGCGCTGGGCTATGGCGGTACCTTTATCGCTTTCACTTATTTGGCGCCAATTCTCGAGCAAGTCTCCGGATTTAACGCCAACTGGGTCGGTGCCATCCTGCTGATCTACGGTGTATCGGTCGCCATCGGCAACATCTGGGGCGGAAAACTGGCAGATAGCAAAGGTCCGGTCGGGGCGCTGACCGTCATTTTCATCGGCTTAGCGGCGGTGTTGCTGCTGTTGAACCTTACCGCTTACAGCAAGATAGGCGCCGTGCTGACCATTCTGATCTGGGGCGCCTTCGCTTTCGGTAATGTCCCTGGTCTGCAAGTCTATGTCGTGCAACTGGCCCAGAAACACACGCCCAATGCCGTGGATGTCGCCTCCGGATTAAACATCGCTGCATTCAACGTTGGGATAGCGCTGGGCGCATGGGGTGGTGGCTTGGTTGTCGAGGGCGCCAGTCTGATGGACACCACCTGGATCGGGGCACTGATCGTCCTGCTGGCGCTGGCATTAACCCGCTACAGTGGTCGCCTCGATCAGCGCGAGGCCGGTGTCGCTTAGGGCACAGGACAGATCCTGTCTCTGATCTAACCCAAGAGCCAAGCCCATTTTGTCTGTGCTTGGCTCCTCTTTATATCGACATGTCGAACAATGTGCCCAACGCCCGCCGCCAATCAAGATCGATCCGCGCCAGATAGTGAACGAGCGCTAGTCTCAGATCCGCCTGCTGAAACGGCCATAAAGATGATATCGACACCCCAGCTTTTCGACCAACCGATGGCACGCCCAAGTCCCCCCAGTCCACATCGACGTAAAAGCAGCCTCGAGTTCCTGCCGCGCCAATACCGCTTGCTCAAACCAGCGAACAGCGCAGGTCCCTTGCGCTAAGGCAGAGGTCGCAGTGCCCGCAAGGCATCACACTCGACACCTTGTCCGTCCCCCTGCAGATAGAGATCGGTTTGCTCGGCCGGATCGGCCGCGAGATCAAAGCAGGCCGGGCTGCCTTCATTCTCCAGATATTTCAGCTCGCCACTGCTCACCGCCCAGCGGTCGATCCCCTCGCTGGCGCTGTACAGTTCGGAATAGAGGCTCTCCCGGCTGGTTGGCAACAGATGCCCGGCGCTGAGATAACCCAGCAGGCTCTGGCCATCGATGGGGTTGGCGGGGGTCTCGCCACTGCCCACCGCCAGCAGGGTCGAAAACAGATCCTGCACCAACACAGGTGCGTCCACCTGTGCCGGACGGATCCCCATCTTTGCCCCGCCACTGATGATCAACGGCACCTGCACCCCGCCCTCATACACGGTGCCCTTACCGTGTTCCTTACGAAACGGGTAGCCCGCCTCCTCGACAATGGCACTGCCGGGGGTGCCGTTGTCGCCAACAAAGACAATCAGGGTGTTGGCCAAGGTGTCGGCGTCCATCCCCGCCAGCAACTCGCCGATGTAGCCGTCCATGGCAGACACCATGGCCCGATAGCAATCGCTCACTTTGTCGTTGCCACCGTTACAGAGGGTGCCGGCGGGATCGATCAGATCCACTCCCTGATAGCTGCCCTGTGGCGGCACCTGAAACGGCGAGTGCGGCGCATTGAAGGCCAATTGCACAAACCAGGGCTGATCGGCCGGCTGCGCTTTGATCCACTCTGCCGCCTGCCGCGCCTGCGTCAGGGTGGCGTACTCGCTGCCCGAAACGGTGACCGGCGCTTCGCCCGCCTGCGCTTCACGCCAACTCCAATCGAAGTAGTCCTCGATATTGCCCGGCGTCCACGCCGCATAGTCAAAGCCCCGATCCGTCGGATAATAACCGCTGCGATTGCCCAGGTGCCACTTGCCAAACAGCGCAGTGTGATAGCCCTGGCGTTGCAGCAGCTCCGGCAGCAGTTGCTCCGACGGTTCCAATAGCAAGTCGCTGGTGTGAGTCACGCCATGACGAAAGGCAAAGCGTCCGGTCAGCAGGCTGGCGCGGGTCGGAGAACACATGGGATTGGCCCAGGCGTGATCAAAGCGCACGCCATCGTCCGCCAGGGCATCAATGCTGGGGGTCTGCGCGCTGTGGTTGGGCTGGGCGCCGTAACCGCTGATGTTATCGATCCCCACATCATCGGCGATGATCAGCAGCAGATTGGCACTGCCATCGGTGGGCACCACCAAGGTTTCGGCATGACGCACACAGCGCAGTAGGTTGTCGTGGCGCAGGATATCCCCCTGCGGCCCCTTGTAGTAATACACCCCGTTCGGGCCCGTGCCCTGACTCACGCCGGAGGTGGTGGCTACATCCAGCTTGTCGTTGCTGCGCTGGGCGCCGGCGCCGTGCACATCTTTCAGTGCCCCGTTATGAAATCCTAGGGCCTCGCCAAAGCTGACGTAGGCGGCGCTGCGGCCACGGCCATTGACGTCTTTATGGGTGGTGGAAGACCAGTAATAGCCCCAATCGGTCAGTCCCGCTTCGTTGCTGATGGCCGTACTGGCAAACACAGGATCGATCGCCGCCGTGGCGTGACTTTGCGGCGACCGGCTGTAATCCAGCAGGCTGTGTAGCTCTTTTACATCCGGCAGGCGCCAATCCTCGAAGCCGCCGGTGGTGGCTGCTTCGCATTGCGCTATCGCATCCGGCCAATCCGTGCTCTGGCTGTCCTGCTGCTGCCACATTAAAGCCGTGGCCTCATCCACCACAGTGCTATCGCCTCGATCAATCAAGGCGTTGCGGCCGTAATCCGGGTTGCCCGCCACGCAGCGCACGTAATAGGTGCCGTTATTGAGGTTGTAGCCCTTGATACGGCCATCAACGAAATTCACCCCAAACATGGTCGGGCTGTTGTTCATGGTGGTGCCGGTGTACACGGTGGACGAGGCGTATTGGCCGTCGATCAGACGCTCACCGGCGTCCAGATCGCCAAAGGTCCAATCCAGCTCCGGCGCCAGAAACGGCTTGAGCACCGAAGGATCCGTGCCCAGATAGCCACTGCCGTCCTCGCCGCTGAACAGGATAAGGGAATAGAGGGTTTTGAGATCCGGCAGACGCCAGTCATCGCGTCCGCCCAGCGTTAATCCATCACAATACGCCAGCGCCTCGGCTTGGCTGAGCTTGTCGCCCGTATTGACCACGCCATCGCCGTTGCGATCCGTACTCTGCTGCCACACCAGTCCGGTCACCTCATCGGTCACCGTCAGGCCATCGGCGGAGAGGGTATAGCTGGGGCCATTGCCCAGATAGTCGGCATCATGTCCCTGCCCCGCGCAAGCTGCAACCTCACCGGAGGCGGGATCAAAGCATTGGCGCTGATCGGTGCCGACGATGGCATACGTTAAACGGGACTGCCCCGCTGCGGCGGTGATCACCACCACCACAGGCGCGCTGTCCACCGTGCCATCGTTCACCACCAGCTCGACCAAATACTCACCGCTCTGATCCGCATGGAAACTCACACTGACGCCATCGTTCTCCGACAGCTGCGCCTCGCTGCTCTGCGGCTGGGACAGCAGCTGCCAACGATAGGAGAGCGGATCGCCATCGGGATCCGAACTGGCCGCCGCCGACAACTGCACCAGGGCACCGGCACTGACCGCTTGATCCGCCCCGGCATCCGCCAGCGGCGGTTGGTTCTGTGGCGGCAGCGGCGTAGTACCGTCATCCGCGGTCCCCTCCGAGCCGCCACATCCGGCAAGCACCAGGGCGATGGCAGCCGCACAAGGCAGCGGATGGGCAGACAACATAGGGGGTGAACGGCGGGGCAGACTCATAAGACCGTGTCCTTCTCTCGGCATAAGTTGACGATGAAAACTATCGCATCTTCGGCCGACTTCGGGTGTAACCCTTTGTATCGGGATGTCCTATTTCGTCAAGAAAGCGTGGCGTAGGGAGACAAAAAGGGCTTGATGCAACCTTGCATCAAGCCCTTTGCTCTCACTCGTGTTGGCTCTGGTTGGCCTCAACGCATGGAACGGACCAAAAATGGGATGATCCCGGCCTGCTCTGAGGAATTTGCCAAACGGACATAGGCCTGTCCAGGCTTTAACCACCCCCGCTGTACCAGTTCGTCCAGCAGATCCAGATGATCAAATCCGGTCTTACCCAACAGCAGATTATCCAGCGGTCGCGTCTCACTGGCGCGCAGCATGGCTAAGAACCCACTCAGATAGAGGTGATCTTTGGTAAAGCCACCGCCCCGATACACCCTTGAGGTGATGGTGAAGGCCTCATCCATCTCAAGGCCGTGTGTTTCATGTAACCGCTCAAAGGTATTCAGAAACCCCTCTCGGCGCACCATGGAGTCGACCGCAATCACCCTCGCCGCCAGCTGCTTCAGCCGCGACAACTTCATCTCGCCACTGGTGAACTCCGCCAGGATGGCGATCCCTTCCTGAGTAAAGGTCGAGCCGGGCAAGCCAAGACGCAATAACTTCAGCGGCTGCTTACGGGCATTGAGCGTGGTGGCGACGTGTACGCCCAATTCATGCTGCGCCAGGTTGGCCAGCTCAGACAACTCAAAGCGGGCATAGCGGTTGAGCAACAGCTTGGGGCTGTCATTCACCACCATGGCCCGAGCCGCCAGTTGACCGCTCAGCGCGACCTTGCACTCAAGCCCCCATTGTTGGGCTTGGGCACTGAGCAGCTCCTGTGCCTGCTCGGCGCCGATACGTTCCGAGGTCTCACTGTCCAGATCGGCGGCATGAAGCAAGAAGGCGGCATTTTTCAGATCCCCCTCGCTCGGCTGGCCGTAGTGGCGCAGCGAATTGTAGAGAAACTGGTCAGTTCCCACCGAACTGATCAGATCGATCTTCATCGCCAGATTGTCGACCGCCGCCGAATACAGCTGCTTCAATGCCGGATCGTCGATCCGCTCCAGCGGCAACCGGTACATCTGCTCGCGAAACACCGAGGGATCCAGCGCCAACTGTCGGTATCGATAGTTGGGCTGGTAACGCCGCGGCGACGCGGCGAAACGGCGGCGCTCACTGTGCAGATTCAGTGGATTGACATACAACAGGGTGTCCACCCCTCGCGCCAACCGGTACAGGGAATCGTCCAGCTTTAACAGGGCAGGATCGATCGCCGAGCTGAGCATGTCCGCTTTTCGGGCTTTGCGCTTACGGTTGTGTTTGCGTTCAAAAAACGCACTGGTGGCACTGAACGCGTGTTTCAACCCCAGCTTGAGGCCATCCACCACCAGCGGGTAAGCCTCTCCTGTGGTCTCATCCATGTAGATCTTCTTGATCTCTGTTGGCAGCACCAACGTCCGATCAAAATGCGCATTGGTATGGGCGATCAAATAGCCCCGTCCGGCAAACACCGCATCCAACTTGGCGTCCACGCTCAAGTTCGGTAACTCAATCGTGTTCAACTCCTGACAAAAACGGGCAACCACCTCGCCCCAGCGCTCCTTGTCGATCTGCTCGGTTCCAACATTAAACACCGGCGTCGGAGTCTCGATCCGCTGATAGTTATAGGAGTGCAGATCAAACACGATCACGTGACTGAACATCGACTCCAGCTTGGCGATCAACGCCTCATAGAGCCGATAGAACGCGCTGTGCTTGCCATGACTGGCGCTGCGCTGGCGGGTCGACAGCGTTTTCTTCCAAACTTGCTTGCCCCATGCCGACTTATAGTAAGTCGACAGGGTCATCGAGCGATTCAGATCGTACTCAAAGCGCGAGTCACAACCGACTAAGGTGATCGGCTGGGACGAGATCACCTCATCGGTGAAGGGATCCTCCTCAAAATACCTTTCTTCCCGGGTTAACAAACAATTGGGCACCAATTCATCACGCACTCGGTGGCCCGCATGAATGGCGGTGCACACCACCGGCAGATAGGCGTCGATCTTCAGGTAAAAACTGCCCTCCTCGATATGGCCGGCAAAGCTTTCCCCTTTGCGGATCAGGCCGATGGCCTGCTCAAGGCTATAGGTTGGCATCTTCAACCGCGCGGCGGAATTCGGTCTTACGCTGAGCCAACAGCTCCCGTGACTGGACAATGTTTTCGGCAAAATCGATCACCGGACGCTGCAGCTTGACTCGGTTGAGCTTGTTGATCCGAGCAATACCGCCGGGGCTGAGCACGTTCACCTCAACCAGCTTGGAGCCGATCACATCCAAACCGACAAAATAGAGGCCGTCCCGCACCAGTTTAGGGCCGATGGCGGCGCAGAGACGACGCTCCTCCTTGGTCAGCGTGTGCTTGACCACAGTGCCTCCGGCATGCACGTTGGAGCGGATATCGCCCTTAGCCGGCACCCGGCGCATCGCCCCAATGGGCTCGCCATTGAGCAGCAGGATGCGCTTATCCCCCTCCTCGGCGCCTTCGATGTAGTCCTGCAGGATCACATAATTGGAATTGCCACCATGACCGATGTAAAAATCCAGTAGCGAGCTGAAGTTCTGCATCGCGCTCTTCTCAATCAGGATCACGCCCTGGCCGCCGTAACCATTGAGCGGCTTGAGGATCATCTTCTCCTGCTCACTCTCCTCCAGCACCTTGATCAGGTGCTCTTTATTTTTGGAAACGTGGGTGGTGGGGATAAACTCCTTGGCCGCGCCGCCCATCGAAGCGGTATAGAGCTTGTTGTTGGCCAGGCGCAATCCTTCGAGATCATTGATGATCAGGGTGTCTTCCTTGACCGAATCGAGGAAGTTGAGCGCCAGCGCATCCAATGGCGGATCGCTGCGCATGAAGATGCAGTCGAAGCCCGCCATCGGCAGCATCGCCTTACGAAACTGCACCTGACTATAGAAGGTGGGGACCTTTTCATGGATCTTCTGACCCTTGGTGATCACCTGGCAAAAGCCATACACAGTGCTATCCCGAATGGTCAAGCCACTGGGCGTCGTGATGGCCACGGTGTGACCGCGCAGGGCACACTCATGCACCAGGCGCAAGGTTGAGTCGTGCTCAGGCTCAACCCGCTCCCAGGGGTACATCATAAAACAGATCCGCATCGTCATTTTCTCTCTTACATACGGAATCGAGCGCCCCGTTTCACAAGAACAAAGGCGCTCGACCAAAAGCGATCGCACCGGTCATTTCACCGTGCACATCCAGTTAAATTAAGGCATCAAAATGCATACAATGCACCTTGCTGCGGTTTATAGTTCAGGGACAGGAAAAAGAAAAACCAGAAGTTTTTGTCGATACGACAATTTCACCTTATTATCCAACCGTGTCTGTTTATTTCTCTAGGTAACCCAATGGATGTAAAAGTTTTTCGCACTTTTTTGGCCGTCGCAAAACAGCGCCATTTCGGCCGTGCCGCTGCGGATCTCTACATCACTCAGGCGGCGGTCAGTGCCCGCATCAAACAGCTCGAGAGCTTCTTCGACACCCAGCTTTTTGTGCGCGATCGCAACGCCATCAAGCTCACCTCCGCCGGTGAACGACTCACCAGCTACGCGGAAGTCATGGTGTCGACCTTGGAGCAAGCCAAACTGGAACTGGCGCTGGAGGACAACAAAGCCATCCAGCTGACCATCGCTGGCACACCCAATATCTGGGATGCCTATCTGCAACATTGTCTGAGTTTGATCACCGACGCCTTCACCGGTTATGGCTTTAACGCACAGGCACTGGGCCGTGAACAGATCAACACCGCGCTGGTGGATCGCACCTTGGATCTGGGCCTGTTATTCGATCCGATCAAATCCGACGAACTGATGTGTAAGGAGGTTGCCAAGCTGGATCTGATCCTGGTGGCCACAGAAGCGCTCCCCCTTCAGCAGGCCCTGTCCAGTCGCTATATCTACGTCGATTGGGGCACCCGTTTCGCGTCGGAGCACGCGCAGCGTCACCCGAGGATCCCGCCGCCTTTCCTGCGCACCTCGACCGGACGCATTGCGTTGGACTTCATTCTGGAAAAAGGCGGTGCCGCCTATCTGCCCCTCTCCCTCGCTCAGCCCCTGCTCGATTCCCAGCAGCTCTATGCGGTGGAAGAAGCCCCTTTGTGGCAGCGCCCCGTCTACCTTAGCTATCGCAAAGGCAGCTCATCGCTTGACGCCGTAGAGCGCATTGAGCAATTGATCAGCGAGACCGATCCCGCCTCGGCGTTTACGCTGCAGCAGTTGGGCAACTGAGCCTCGTCACAGGACAGGAAACGCTACGGGCAACAAGGTTGAGCCACCGACGCTCAGATGCACAGGGCTCAGAAACCCAAACGCCGCCAACATCGAAATGTTGGCGGCGTCTTCTGCCCAGTGGCCACATTCAATCGCCAGCGGTCGATCGTTTATCGTGCTCCGGCGGCACCGGCAGGCCATTATTGACCAGCACCACAGTCCCCTTCGCTGCGCGCATCAACATATAGCCCGTGGTGATCAGCAGGATCATCGCCAGGTAGGCCAGCAGATCGAGCTCCCGATCCAAACGCGCCAATCCGCTGGTTAACAGTAGGCCTAGCACGGCCCCAACGCTGTAACTCAGCAGCATCAGCTCGGTGATCGACACGATCTTTTCCGTCGGCTGATCCACACACGCCTTAGCGATCGCCACCGGGTACAGCGCAAACGATGCCGCTCCCACGCCCGCCATACTCAACACCACAAACCACAACGAATCGCCGCGCTGTACCCCGGCCAACGCCATGATCCCGAGAAAACTCAATAACGCCATCAGCAAAGATCGGCTCATTCTTGGGGCCAGATAGCTGGCCAGAGGCTGGATCGCCATGCCCCCCAGGATCAAGCTTGCCATCAGCGGACCTGTGTGGGCCTGCCACAGAGCATGGCCATCCAAGTAGAGCGGCATCAAACCGTACAACGGCCCGAGCAGTAATCCCGAGACTAGGCAGCCCACCAAGGCCGGTCGGTTGAGTTGCTTCACGGCGCGCAGCGGAATGCGCTGATGATGCGCCAATCGCGGCGCCCCCTGGCGAACCAAAAGCGGCGGCAATATCGCCGCAACCAACAAAGCGCTCACCACGGCAAATGGCAGGACCCCACTCACACCAGAGCCGGAGAGCAACAACTGTCCCAGGGCATTGCCACCATACAGGGCCATCATATAGAGCCCGAGCCGACGCGAGCGCAGCCGGTCATCGTCGACCAGCAGTAGCCAGGATTCGATCACCACGAAGACCCCTGCTGTCGCCACGCCCGCAACGAAACGCAGTAACAGCCAGGCCGATGCCATTGGTAGCAGCGCCATCAGCACCACCGTCAGCAGCAACAAACTCAAAAAAAGGATCAGCGCCCGCCGATGCCCCAACAGCCGCACAACCGGTTCGATCCTCAACGCCCCGAGCAGCAAACCCGCATAGAACAGGCTGGCAAGCCCCGCCGCTAACGAAGGTGGCAGTCCGACCGATGGCAACGCCAAGGGCAACAGACTCATAAAATATCCCGCCGCTACGGCGAACAACACGAGTCCCGCCACCGGAACAAAAATGCCGGTACGGACCCGATCAACAGCACGGCTATGCACTGCAGAGCTCCAAAATAGAAAGGCCGATGAGTGCGCCCGAATGAGCGAGCGCAATGAAAAGATCGGCGCGATTTTGGTGGCAAAAATGGTGTAGGTAAAACGAAGATAATTTGTCGTGACGACAAAGCCCACACATGCAGCATGATCGGCGCCCGCACGGTGAAAATGAGAGAAAAAAGCCCAAGCGTCGAAACGCTTGGGCAGCTGTTCTATCCGGTTATGTGCAGAGGCATTAGACCTGCTCGTTGTCTCCCTCCCGGCGCTTGCGCCGAGCCTGCTCCTCCTCCATCGCCGCCTGGATCTCCTCCATGATGGCCCCCAGATCGGCCGACTTCGTGCTTTCCACAAAGGTGCCGGTCAGCTCAACCTCAGGGGTCAAATCGCCCTTTTCATACAGCGCCCAGATCTCCTCGCCATATCGGGTCTTCGCCAATTGAGGAGCAAACTCGGCGTAGTAGGCGGTCATATTGTTGACGTCGCGCAGCAGCATCGACTTGGCATGATTGTTGGCCGCCGCATCCACCGCCTGGGGCAGATCGATAATGACCGGGCCGTAATCATCGACCAGCACATTAAATTCGGACAGATCGCCGTGCACCAATCCGGCGCAGAGCATGCGCACCACGTCACGCATCACCAGTTGATGATCCTCCACCGCCTGCTCGGCGGACATGGTCACATCATTGAGGCGGGGCGCCACATCCCCCTCGTCATAGGTGATGAGCTCCATCAACAGCACACCATCGAAGCAGCCGTAGGGCTTGGGCACCCGTACCCCCGCAGCCGCCAGCCGGTATAGGGCATCCACCTCGGCATTATGCCAAGCCTGCTCCTGTTGCTCGCGGCCGTACTTAGAGCCTTTCTCCATCGCTCGTTGGCGTCGGCTATTTCGACCCTTGCGGCCTTCGCGGTATTGCACCGCTTGCTTAAAGCTGCGTTTTTCTACCTCTTTGTAGATCTTGGCGCAGCAGATCGCATTGCCGCAGCGCACCATAAAAACATCGGCTTCTTTGCCGCTCATTAATGGCCGGAGGACTTCATCCACCAGGCCATCTTCAACCAGAGGTTGGAGTCGTTTTGGTATTTTCACTGGATTTTTATACCGTACAATTGGGTCGGAAGGAACCCAAGCCGTGCCTTAAGGCGACAAGCACCACCCGAACGGCGGATCTGCGACCCGAAAAGGAGCACCATGAAACAACGCCTCTTTGTCTCGCTATGGCTCACTGTGTTGATCGGCCATGTACAGGCCGCGCCTGTCGAGGCACCGCTTCAGTCGGTTGCCGGCTACTGGATCTACGGCTTCGAACAATCGCAACTGCACACCTGTGACGGCCGCCAATATTGGATGTGGACCCCGCTGGCGTTTAAAGGGCGCTACCAACTTGAGGGCTTCGCCAACCCCGTCCGGACCATGGGCCGGCTAGCCCCACCGGATCCGGACAACAATATGAACACCATACTGCCAACCTGGCAGGTGAGCTCAATCGAGCACGCCCAATCCCCCTGCGGCGAGACACGAATAGGCCCGCCAGCACCGACTGAGCCCACACGCTGAACCAGCCCGCTGCTCCCTGACGGTGCCCAAGCGCCAGCGCCCCTCAATCGATCGTGGTGAGCTGTACCCGCCAATCCGGCAGTTTTTCTTGTAGATCGGGTACGATCTTATCCGCGTCCCCACGCAAGATCACCCAGGGCGCCGGTGCCAGCACCGCTCGCGCCCGCTGCGACAGCTGCGCCGGGGTGATGGTATCCAAGCTCTGCTGCCACGGTGGCCGCTCCCCCTGCAGCAATCGTTGGATATGCCACTGCTGGCGTCCGGCTGGCGTGCTCTGCTGCAGTCGCAACGCGCTGCGCTCATACTGACGCAGCGCCGCCAACTCCGCATCGCCGATGGGCTCATTACGCGCCAGCGCCAGGTGATCCAGCACGCCGGCAACAAACGCACCGGTATGTTCAAGCCGGGTGCTGCCATAGAACTTCAAGGTGGTCGACAGGGGATTATCGAAGCAGCGGCCGTATATGCCGTAGGTCAGACCACGCACTTCGCGCAGATCGTAAAACAGCCGGCCGGAAAAGCCCCGCCCCAGCCAGCTGGCCAGGATCTGACAACTCTCCACCGTCGCAGCGGGTGCCCCCAGATCGCCCTGACCTAAGCCATAGCCGATACGAACCTGGGTCTGCACACTGCCCGGCGCGTCCAGCAGCAGGATGGTCGGCACATCGTCCGCTTCCCCCCCTTGCGTCAGAGCTGGCGCGCCGAGGCCGCCTGCCGGACCATCTAGTGCGCTTGCTGCCAGCAGAGGCTGCAGGCGGGTCCGATAGGCGGCCAACCGCTGCGGATCCACGGCCCCCTCACCGGAGCTGAGCAGCGTCCAGCGCGACTGAGCGCGGGCTTGCTGATGGACTCGCTGCAACGCCGCGCCATCCAGGCTGTCCGCCAGCGCCTTATCGTTGAGCGCTTGATTGTAAGGATGGGTCTCACCTAGCACCCGCTGCATCCAGAGCCGTTCGATCTCAGAGCCGCTGAACGCCTCGATGTGCTTCGCCAGTTTCAGCTGACGGCGCACCTCCGCAGGATCAACGCCCTGCAGGGCCTCCTGCTGCCAAAAACTCAGCAGTAAAGCGAGTGCTTCCTCGCTCACCACCGGCCCTGCCGGGCAGTTCAGCCCCAACGTCAGGCTGTGCAGGCCCGCCTGCAAGAACAGGGTGTTGGCGCAGGGCAACTCTGTGTCTGCCAACCGCTCGATACGCCACAGCTCAAACGCTTGGCGCAATACATCCACGTTGGCGTAGGGCCGGTCCGGACTCAGTGCCACCAGGCGTAACCCATTCAGCCCGGAGGCATTCGCCGCAAAGCGGTGCCACTGCAGGTGAGCCGTCAGCGCGATCTGCTCAAGCTCCACACTCGACGCCAAGATCACCGGCGCCACCTCAGGCGCCTGAGCCAGGCGAGTAAACTCGGGGAGACTCGGCTCGGCGGTCGGGGTAAACACCAGCTCGGTCTGCTGACAACCGCTCAGGCCCGACAACAGCGCCAACCCAAGGAGTGACAATAGCCGTGGCGAGATCCCCCCCCACAGTCGCTCGATCCGTTTGATCCTCATAGCACCGCCTCCTCCAGCCAGTCGGCAGTCGACGACGGCAACCACTCCAATACTCGCTTTACCGCGCGAACGTACCAGGGCGGCAGCAGATCCAGCCGCACCGTCCCCGCCTGAAAATAGTCACGGGCCACCCGCGCAATGTCCTGTGGCGTTACCTGCTCTATCCGTTGCCAAGGCCCGGTCAGTGGCGTCTCGGCGTCCATATCCAAGGTCGCCGAAAGGGCAATGGCTAGGGATCTCGGGGAATCCAAGCGTGCCAACTGCTGCTCCAGCCACATCGTTTTCAGGCGCGTCAGCGTCTGCGCGTCCAATGGCGCCTGCGCTACGGCATCGATGTGCGCGGCGACACTGTCCGCCAAGCTGTCCAGCGAGGTACGCGCCCGGGGCACCAGCACCAGATTGGCCACACCGTGCAGCTCCATGCTCACCGGCAACGAGAACGTCAGTAATTGGTCGGGATCCGTCAATCGGCTTTGCTGCACCACACTGGCCTTGCTGTGCAATAGGTACAGCTCCAATAGCGCCACCGCAGCCGCATCCGGATGGGTGCTGCCCACCGTGTGCCAACCCAGCACCAAGCCGGGCCAAGGGCCGCGCTTATCCACCAGACGCTGGTGCACGGCACGGCGCTCAAGCATTAATTGGCCAAATTCCGGTGGGGCATGGTTCGGCCGGGACCAAGCACCGAACGCTTGCTCTACCCAAGCTAAAGCTGGCTCAGGGACGTCACCGACCAGACTCAGCTGCATCAGATCCGGTCGATAAAATGCCTGGTGAAACGCACTGAGCGAGGCGGCGCTGGAGCCGCTCACGTCCTCCACCGAGCCTATCACCGCGTGGCCGTAGGGCGTGCCCGCGACCTGATCGAGCAAAAATTCCATTGCCGGGCGAACGTAAGGCTGGTTGTCGATGGTCATCGCCATCTCCTCCAGCACCGCCCCCTGCTGATTTTGCACCCCCTCTTCCGTCAATGTGGGCCGAATGAAGCGATCCGCTTCCAGCCAGAGTCCCAACTCCACCGCTTCGCTGGGCAGCGTCAGGTAATAGTTGGTGGCATCAAACCAGGTGGTGGCGTTAAACCGCCCGGCATAAGCGCCGATGGTTTGCACATAGGTGTCTCCCGGCGCGTTCTCACTGCCTTTGAACAGCATGTGCTCGAAGATGTGGGCGTAACCGGTCTGCCCCGGTCCTTCATTGCGCGAGCCCACCGCAAACTGGCTGGCGATGGACACGGTCTGCCCGGCGGGCAGGGGCAAAATACGCAGCTGCAAGCCATTCTCCAATACCTCGGATCGGATCTGCTGCTCCAGCTCATACAGAGGTGCAGCTCGCTGCGCCAATTCGGACTGAGCAGTCACCACAGCACTGACGGCGACGCTCAACAACCACCACCACGGTCGAATGTTCCGGCTCATCTTGACTCCCTGTTTATCTGAGCTCTTCATCATCCAAGGTCATGCACCAAGATCCAAGCCCCCAGCAACGGAACACGAAAAAAAGAGCAGGACACGAAACGGTTTGATCCCAAACAGAAAAAGGACAGCGATATCTGTCCTTTTTCGTCAATGAGAGAGGGGAAAGAGCGACCGGCCCGCTCAACCAACTTCGCGATCAACTCCAGTAGGGCTTCAAACCCGAAGCGGAAACCGGTCGCAGAGCAGGAACGATCCCTTTATCCTCCGCAACGACCTGCAAAGCGATCAACTCCAGCTCCAATGTGGCCAGCGAGCCACCCGCGTTATCCAAGGAATACACCAACATGCGACCCCGAAAGTAAAACAACAAGATCTCAACAGCACGACCGTCGCCGTTTCCTGCCGCCAACTTTAACGTCGACAACCTTTGCCCTATCTGCCACAGCAGCCATTTTAGCCGACAGACGTAAACCACTTCCTGCAGTAACGAATGCTTGCGCCCACCGTGTAAAACCGCCGCGCACAGCCCAAATGCCATCACAAAGGCCGTAAACGCCAACCACTCTGAATCGATCCCACCTGCAACACCAAAGCGCGCGTCCAAGACTTCGGAAAAAATGAGACTCAGCGCCAACACACTGACGACAAAACCGCCGAGGATCTGGTTTACCCGGTTGCGGTACACATTTTTATTGATAGTCGATAACTGCATCCCAACCCCCAACATCAGCCAGTCAACAATCTCACCATACCAAAACGTGACCCATTTCAAAAAATTTTAAACAAATAAGAAGGTTCGCTCATCCTTGATGATCATTCGACACCCACTCATCGCCCATAGCCGGCAAAAACAAGCTGAGATCCTAAGGGGTTAAGCGACGCTTTCACCCTGTCCGCAGATCCAGTGAATGGCCCATTCGCCCGTGACAACACAGACCGCCCACTGGGGATCAGGAACCTGGCAACTGACTGCTGTGACTTCGGTTGAATACGCATTGCACCTGCGCGCCATTTCGGCATGATCACCCCGTCCTCGACACGCGGCGCAACGCGCAATACCTAACGGCTTGTGTGGCGTGCAGATCTGCTGCGGCGGTGAAACCGTGGGGATGGGCCGCATCGTTGGCGATGGCGGTCTTAACTACGAACTGGTCGATATCGCGGTGGCCCCCGCCCACCAAAGCAAAGGCCTCGGCCGAGTCGTGATGGAACACCAGATGGCCTATCTAGAAAACGCCGCGCCGCCGGACGCCTACGTCTCATCAATGACGGACGTGCCAGCCCTGTACGGTAAATTTGGCTTTGTGCTGGCCCGGCCGGGCAGCGAAGGGATGGTTTGGAAACCGTGATCCGAAAGGATTAAACCGGGTGAGATCAAAGGCGTCCCCGCGTCGTTTCAAATTCTGTAGTCCGTTTGCCGAGGCGCCGCCCCCAAATGGAGCTCAAGCGTAAACAAGGCGGGTATGGCTGGGCCTGCAAGGCGCAACACCAGTATCGCGAGAGGGTTGCAAGCCCAGAGAGCGACTTCAGCCAGAGTGGATCAAGTGCGGCGCTGTCGCATTCAGGGGCATTGTGTGTGACTCCAACTTGCCGTGAGCTTGCGCTGCTCTACGTGCGCTCTGTTCCCGCCAAGCAACACCTCCGAAGCGCTTTTGGCGCAGCAACCGATTGTCCGCGCCCAATGCCGATTTGTGGTCGTTTTATCAATCAGGTAACCTGAACACCAGTAAAGCGAGTGTGCAAGATAGACGGATTGATACTCACGGAAAAGTGGGATCATTACAATATAATAAGCTGTTGTACCTAAAGGACATTTCTTGAGTAGCATGAAATCCGCTAAAAGTTGTTACCTGTGTAATTCGAGTTCCAATTACATTCAGACTGACAATGAAAATTCACGTCATTACACATGCTCCAATGAAGACTGTGGTGAATACGAAATATCGATAAGTGCTATGGAGTACTTAAAAGATAACGCTGATCTTAAATTGCAGTTCTTGCCGTTAGCCAAGCGGTGTAAAGGCTCCAATAATTTATTGAGGATCAACGTACGAGGTACCGCCGTCGAAGCTAAAATTCGTCCAAGAGAAGACATTTAAGCGTAAGCGGGTCGCTGGAGAACGCGATTTTCCAGCCCCTGCACTTAAACCACTCTGCTGTTCAGCTCCCTCACCCGGGGCAACTTTTCATGGCCAATGCGCCAGCGCCCATATTCGAGGCGAAAGGCCAACTTGCCGAGATCTCATCGTTTACCCCGTTTCTAGCAATCGCCCGCAATCCAATCAACGTCTCTCAGTGCTCCGACCCTGCGACAGGCCACTGAATAGCCACCGGCACGGCCAAGGACTCATTCTCAGCGCCATGATCCGCGATGCCATAGTCCATTAATGGCTATAGCAGCACGAACGTTCAGCCGGCATAGAGCAGAGCGCTAACCCGTAGCGTTCATTCTGATCTACGCCCTGGACCTTATCGAGACGCCGCTTTATCAATTGGCCGAATACGAGGGTTTCAGCCGGTTTAGGCTCGCTCCCATCACAGGGGAGTGTGACACGATCCGATGGTCCGATAAAAAACGGCAGTGTGCTCTCACAACCACCGCCGTTTCGTTGCACACTCTGCCTTCGTTAATCGTTACGCAGTGCTTGCAGCGGATCCCCCGCCAGCACCTGACGAATGGGGAAGTAAGCCACCAGCAACACCAAGGCGAGAAACGCCAGCAGCAGTGTTCCGATCAAAGACCAGTTCGCCACCAGCTCTATAGCCGGCTGCGACAAAGCGTAGCCGCTGAGCATAAACAGCAAACAAAACGCCATCCACAGTGCCATCAGCACCGGTGCCAGCAGCTCCTTGAAGCTCTCTTTGAACAGCACCGAGGTACCGGCCCCCATCGCCAGCTTCACCCCCAGACTGTAACGACGCGAACGCAGCATGTAGCTGACGATACCACTGACCCCCGCCACCACCATCAGCAGCGCCACCAGCGCCAGCGCAATGGCCACCCCCGCCGCCGACAGGTGACGTTGACGGTACTGATCAAACAGCGCCTGAGCCGAGCGGAAGTCCGCAATGTCCAAACGGGGATCCAGTGCTTGTAACCTTGACGCTAACCGCACCGCAAGTTGCGCCGCATCCAAGCTTTCGCTGCCGACAAACACATAGGTATGACGGTAGTCTCCACCATAACCGGTGGCACGGTAGTGCTCAGGCACCTCTTTGCCCGGACTGCCTGGCACGGATACATTGTTGACGATCCCGATCACCGGGTGCAGCAGTTCATCCCCCAGTTTGATTTTACTGCCGATCACCTGACTCGGATCCGCATTCATGCTCTGAGCCAAGCGTTGATTCACCATCACAGGATAGGCTTCAAGCAGCTCATCGCCGTTTTGGAAGCCCGCCCCATTAACGGGCATGCCCATCAGCTCGAAATAACCGGGGGCCAGGGTGATCCCTTGCGCATTGGCCAGCGTGCGCCCCTGCTCATCCTCCACCATATTGATGTTCACCGTCTCGGCTGGCCGGGTGACATTGGCGTGGCTGACCGTACTTACCGCCGGTAACTGCTCCAGCGTACGTACCACGCTGCGGTGCAGATTGAGCCGGGCTTCACCGCGTTCGATATTGCGATAATCCAACGTCAGGCTCCAACGGTTTTCCGTGGTCACGCCCGTTTCCTTCAGCGCTTCCCCCAGCGTCAGTAGCACCACATGACAGGTCACCGCCAGCACCACGAATGAGAGGCCGATCTGCAGCGCCATCAGCAGATGGCTGACACCGGCGCTGATCTGCTTACCCACGCCCTTACCGCTGGCCTGCAAACTGGCCATCAACTGATCTTCCTTCACCGCCTTAAGCTCAATGTAGGAGAACAGCCAAGCGATAAGGCCCGCCAACAACACGCAAAACAGCACCGTGCTCAGGCTCAAACTTAAGGTATCGAGACGCGCAATCGAATCTGCTGCCAGAATGCGGATCTGCCCCACACTGAGCATCGCCAGCCCCAATCCCAACAATACAGCCAACCCCACCACCAAGAGGTTGTGCTTAAACGCATCGAGCATGATCTGCCTCGATGACGCACCAAAGGCAAAGCTCACGGCCACGGCTTTACTGCGACCAATGGCTCGGGCCATCTGCATGCCAGACAGATTGATCAAGGCGATGACCAGCAAGGCACTCACCCCGGCCAACAGCATCAACACCAGCGCGCCACTGTCGCCGCGCAAAGCCTGCTCAACCGACGTCAGTTTGCTGGCAATATCAAAGGACTTCAGCGTACCTGGCATATACAGCTGACCGGCTTCCTGAGTGAGCCGCTCGAACTCTTGCTCAAACTCGGCTGGAAGGGCTCCATTGCTGGCCCGCATGATCAGCTTGTAGCCACCCATGAGCGCTTGCGAGCCTTTGATCTGCAGCGATTCGTCCATGTCCATCGGCAACCACAGAACATCATTGATATTATCCAGATCCGGCAGTACCAAGTTGTCCGGCAACACCCCGACGACATTAAAACGTCTCTTATTGAGTTGAACCTTTTGTCCGACCACATCGGCAGCACCATCGAAATGAGTTTGCCATGCGCGATACCCCAGCAGCACCGATGGCTGCTGATTGCCGGTTTGCTCGCGCTCATCAAACAAGCGGCCCAAATGCGGCTGCACCGCTAACACCGAAAACAAATTACCGGTGGCCAGTCGCACCGGCACCGACGGCCGCTGCAACCGATCCGTCAACTTGTACTCACTCCAGCTGTGATAGGCCGCCAACTGCATTGAGGGATCGAATGTACTTTGGAAATAATCGATAAACTGTGGGTTACCGCCATCGAAACCGCCATTGGGCACCACCACTTGGGTGCGCAGTTGATGCAACTGCTGCGGCGCCGGATAGGGCAAGGGCTGGAAGAACACCAGATCCACCAAGGCGAATACGCTGATCATCATCGACAGCGTCAAGGCCAGGGTAAAGGTGACCGTGAGGTAGTATTGCTTGGCACGAACAAAGCCGTGCAAGAATGGATTTAGCATGCCTGGGCCACCCCAGCGTCATGGCCCTGGCGCGCATCCACCACCACCCCGTCCATCAAACCTATGGTGCGATCCGCCATATCCGCATAGCGGGGATCGTGGGTCACCAGCACGATGGTGGTGCCCTGCTGGTTCAACTGCTGAAGCAGCGCCATCACCGCATCGCCGTTTTTCGAGTCCAGGTTGCCGGTAGGCTCATCCACCAGCAATATTCCGGATTCCCCCGCCAGCGCCCGGGCAATGGAGACCCGTTGCTGCTGACCGCCGGAGAGTTGACTCGGCAGCAACGCCGCCTTGTCGTCCATACCGACGCTCTTTAAACATTCCAATGCCCGCCGCTGGCGCCCAGCGGCGCTTTGGCCCATGTACTTGAGCGGCAGCGCCACATTATCCAGCACCGAGATCTCATCGATCAGATTAAACGACTGAAACACGAAGCCGATGCGACTACCGCGCATCGCCGCACGAGCCTGTGCGTTCAGCTCGCTAATGGCGAGGCCATCGATCCAATACTCACCGCCATCCGGGCTGTCCAGCAGACCCATGATGCTCAGCAAGGTGGATTTGCCGCAGCCGGAGGGACCGCTGATGGCGACAAACTCGCCCTCACCAACAGTAAAAGAGACGCCGTTAAGCACCGTCGCTTTTTGATCGCCCTGGCCGAACGAGCGGGTGATCCGATCAACTTTCAACACTTCCTTACGCATGTTTCGACGTCCTATCGCTTTAATTTGATCTGCTCGATATCGGCGTCGACATCGAGACGGGAGGTGATCAGCCGTTCGCCCGGGGCGACGCCTGAGAGGATCTGGATCTGATCCCCGGAGCTTTTGCCGAAGGTGATGGGCGTGCGGATAGCCCGATCCTGGCCGCTCAGCTTAAACAGCGCATGCACCGAGTCCGGCTTCACACCGGTGGGCGTGCGCACGTACATGACGTTTTTATCCAAGCTGGCTTCGATGGCGGCATCGACCATCTGCATCGGCTTAAAGTCGCCGCCGTGTTCACCAAGCAGCACATCCACCTGCATCGCCCCGTCGGTGATCACAGGATCGATCCGGGCCACCTGCCCTTCCCCCTGTTTCCCTAGGGAGGCAATGGCGACGTTCATGCCGGTGCTCACCAGATGCGCCTGCAGTTGCGGCACTTTGATCTCCGCCACCAGCGGCGACAAACTGCCCACCATCGCCAGCTGAGTCCCCGGTGTCACGCTTTGCCCCAGCTTGACCGGCAGTTGCTGGATCACCCCTTCGATCCCGGCCTTCACCGCCAGCTGCTCTACTTGCAGTTTGACCTGCTCAAACTCATCCTGCGCCTGGGCGATCAAATCATCTTGAATGGAGAGTGACTCGGTGTGCACCTCCATCAGCTTGTCCCGCTTGGAGCGCTCCAGCTCAACCCGCTTGGCCAACTGCCGCGCTTGGAGCTGATTGCGGCGGGCGTGGATAGCGGCGATCACCCCGGACTCGACCAGAGATTGCTCGGCTTCGGTTTGCAACTGAGCGATCTCCGCCTCGGCCTCCATCTCCGCAAGCGCCGACTCGTTGTTAAGCAGCTCGCGCTGCTGGGTCAGCCGCAGCTGACGTTTCTGGGTTTTGGCGCTGTTCAGATCCGCCAGCGCCTGACGCAAGTCGCCTTCGAGCTGGGGATTATTGAGGGTCATGATCACCGAATCCGGCGTCACCTTGGCCCCGGCTTTGAGGCGGATCTCATCCACCACCGCCGCGCTGATCGCCGTGATCATCCGACGATTTGCCGACTGCAGCGTGCCATAGCCCTCCACCTGCAAGCTGAACTCGCCCACTTGCACGGTCTCGACGCGAAGCCCTTCCCACAGCACGCTTTCCATGGGATCGGAATAGCCCATACGCCAGCCCGCCAATAACATCACCAAAGACACCACACCCAAGCTGAGGTAGACGCGTCTTCCTGTTCGATCCAACATCCTGCTTCCTTTCAGCTAATTTCCTGGCTTTCGCACCCCAAACCGCCCGTTCGCCGCGCACAGAAATGCGCCGCAGAGCCTCAATCTAAACCGTGGCCAATGCGAACGATATAACCGCGGTGGGTTCTTGCGTGACTATTGCGTAACCAGCCGTAAAGCCTTGCTACAGCTGGATCTCGACAAACTGGCTTTTTGCCATGGCGGCGTGACGCAGCAGCAGTTCATGCCCATTATCGGAGACATCAAAGCGTGAGGCGAAGCGCTTTTGGCTGCCGCTGGCCAGCTCGCGCTGGCCCTGATCGTCGCCGGGACACATGGTCACGATGCGGTAGCTATCCAGTTCGTGAACGTTCCAGAACAGGCAATCGGCCCGGCTAAACCAACGCAGGCTGGTGTATAGATGCTGCAGTTGGGGCAGCGGCAACATCGCCGGATCATCGTTTGGCGCCAGGTAGGCCAGTTGCCCCGCCTCATCCATTACCACTAATCGACTGCCGAGCGAACGCGCCCCCTGCAGCCCGGGCAGGTACGCCACTACCCGCTGCTGCGCGATGTCCCACAGCGACAGGTGCCACTGGCCCTGCTCAAACACCGCAAACGCAACCTGACGCTCGCCCCAGATAAAGCCGGGGGCATTGGCCAGTGCCTGCCCTTGCGCCGTCAAATACGTTAGTTGGTTTTGGGCCAAATCCACCAGCGCCAGCCGCTGGCCCACCCGAAGCAGCGCCAGCTCACTCAGTCCCGCCACATCAACCAGCTCAACCGACTCAGAAAACCGCAGGTGGGTGTGCTCGGTATCGGCCAAACGGGAGCGCAGCTCATAGCCCGACTCCGTTTGCACGGTATAGAGCCAATGACCGGGCCTGACAAACGCGCCATCCACTATCCCTTGCACCTGCAACACCAGGCGAGGTTCCGACGTGCGCGGCACCGAGCGTTCAAAAAAGATCTGAGCAGGGATCTCGTTCCTAACGCCCATCACTCTGCCATCACTCAGCACCACCAAGTCAGACCAAGCATCGCTAGCCGCTACCGGCTCCCACTGCTCCCGACGCTCGCCTAAAGTGATCTGCCAAGTTTGCGCCTTATCCAACATCACCAGTGCCTGCTCCGACAGCCAACGCAACTGATGCACCCGATAGGGGTGGGCTAAGCGGCGCACCAGCCGTTGCTCGTGCAGATCGATGATGCTGATCTGACTGCTGCGCTCCTCCACCACAGAGACAATGGCGAGCTGTCGGCCATCCGGCGAAAAACGCGCCAATTGCGTCGGCAAGAACGGCTCGATATGAGAATAGAACTCAGAGAACTGCTGCGACGCTAAGTCAAAACGAACCAATCGTGGTGTCTGTTCAGACGTACGCATCTGGGCAAAGACCAACCCCTCTCCGCTGTTATCCCGCTCCATTTGGCCAATCAAATGGAAATCGTCCGCCAGCATCACAGGCGTCGCCCCCGACGACAAAGGCAGCGCCATCAGCTGGGCGCCGTTTTGGCGATGCGCGGCGTAGTAGAGCGTCTGACCGTCCCGAGAAAACACAGTGGATAAGACGGTGCCCGCATCCAGGGTGAGCTGACGACTTCTGCCTGTGGCGAGCTCCATCACAAACAGCTGCTTGCCGCGCACCGCATCGGTTTCACTGGTGTAGGCCAACCACTGTCCGTCTGGGCTGATAGCCGGTGTTCCAGCTGCCCCCATCTTCTCAACAACAAGCTGCGCTTGCTGAGCGGGGTTGGAAGCGACGCCCGACTCGGCGGGCACAAAGCCAAACCCTAGCGCCAATAGCAGCGCAACGAATACCACCAACCCCAAGACCACTGCCAATGCCTGCGCCGACCGGAGCGTCCGAAACCGCATAAGCGGGCCCACACTGCCACCGACCTCGAACGCGGCGACGGAAGGTTGAGAGCGGGGAATAAAGGGGCGGGGGCATGGCTGGCTATGCAGTTTGTAGCCCCGACGCGGCTGGGAGTGCAGGTATTGAGGCTGTGCAGCGTCGTCTTCTAAAAAGGCTCTGAGCTTGCTGATGGTGCGCCGCACCGCCGCATCACTCACCACCCGACCGGCCCAGACCTGCTCATGCAACTCCGCGACAGGCACGTATCGATCGCCACATCGGCACAGATACCCCATCAGCTCCAGAACTTTGGGCTCGACCGACGCCTCCTCGCCGTCGCGGAAACACCGCTCTTGCGCCAGATCAAGCCGAAACGGGCCGATCTGATAGAACAGCTCGGCCCGTTTCGGCTCATTTGAGTGCTTTGCCGCCTGGACCGACGTCATTTTACTGCCCCTAAGTTAACTGGCTGTTACGTATGATAAAGAAAAGGGCTTGCAATGCCCAACGCAAAAAAATGGGACACAAAAAAGGCCGTGTCTTAACTCACGGTTGAAGCTCTAAGATGAAGTTCGAGGTTAACGCGTTTTTAAGCCGCCGAGTGCAGCGCCGAGCGTTGGTGTGTGGAGACAGACCTAGAGCGCAGCGCAGCCGTTTGTGAAAGCGGCTGACCGCTTTTGCTTTTGCCCATTCCCATCCAGAGCCGGGGCAACTTTCAGCCAACTTTCAGCCAACTTGCTGAACTTGGAGTTGGAGTTTGAGTTGGAGCGCACCATCAGCGAGGGCACAGCGAAACGAAGCGGTAGGGGTGCGCAAAGGGGCGCGCCCCCCATGGTTTCACAAAGATGGATTGCCGTCGCCAACGCGACTTCGGATTTAAATTCAATGCAATCGGCTGAGATAGAAAACGAAAAACTCGACCAACGGTTAACTCAGTCACAACCCCAAAAAGCGGCCTGTCCGGCCGCTTTGTCGCGAACTCTGTCGCCGCCCTTACAGTACGTATGGGATCAACGCCTTGCGGTCACTCGGGTAATCCTCGAACTTCTTCTTGTACCAACCATGAGTAGCCAGCGCACGAGGGACCAAGTTGGCCATGGTCACCAGCAGGATAAACACGCCAGCCAGTGACCAGGTTAGGATGGCAAAGCCGAGCCAGGACAGCATCTCGCCGAGATAACTTGGGCTGGAGACAAAGCGGAATCCACCACCATGGGGAATGGTGTAGCGTGGCGCATTCGGCTGTGGCACTTTTGGCCGCAGATTACGTACCACTGCATCGGAATGCACATTGAGGGTGAATCCGATGGCGTAAACACCTAAGCCGATGATAAAGCGCGGATCGCTCAACCAGGCGTCGGTGAACTGAGGGCTGAGCTGCGAGATAAAGGCGGCACTGAAGTAGCCGTGCAATCCGGTCGCTATCCAGCCAAATACCACCACAGAGATGTTAAACGAGGCTTTCGAGCCGGGGAACACCCGCATCAGCAGCGGATTGATAAAACCCCGGTTAGCGTAGTGGAACATCCACAGACCGCACAGCAGCATAGGGACCAGTTCACCACGGTTGTCCCCTTGCAGATACACGATGGCGAACACCAAAGGCGCTGGCAACTCCATCAACATCCAGCCCAAACGCGGTGGAAAACTAACGCCCGGAGCTCGGCCACCAAAGCGGCCATACGCAGACTGACCAAACAGTGAAGCCAGCATGATCAGGCCTGCAAACACAAAGCCCCCGATCAAAGCCGTATCGTAAAACTGATCACCGGTATACCACGTCATGTCGTCCTCACTTATCTTTGTTCGTTTGAATTGAGCCTTCACCAACTGGCATCAGCATGACATGGCGGCGACAGATCACGCATGACCAAAATGGACGATGATAAGTCAAGCGGGCAACGAGGCAGTCAGCGGTAATGGGACGTTAGAATCGCGTTAAAATGCCAACGGTAAAGCGCAAGTTCCAAGGAATAACGGTCAGATCCTGCGCATTAGCGACGCACACCATAAAGTGATGCGATCTTGGCTCAACGGGCAGCACCCAGCCGTCCATTGTGAGAGTGATGGGAGTGAATAATGCGTTATTGCATGGAGATGCCAGGTACCTTTTCACCCGACTATAAAACCCGCGGTGAGATCCAAACGGGCACACCATAGAATTGCGAGAGATCCTCCCCGTCCGGCATCTTAATGCCAAATTTAACAGACTCAGAGTGTGAATGGCCGATCAACACCATATTAAAATAACCGGACACATCTTTGCCGGAAACCTTAAGTGTAACCGCCTGACCAAGTTCAAGATAACGCTCTAAATGACGTCCACCCTCAAATAATATCTCTTGCTGATCCTGAGGGAAAATAAGTCCGACCGGCTCTCCATGCCTGATCAGCCCACGGGGATCCCGCCAATAGATCACGCCCGATGTTGGCGCCCGTAAAATCGATCCCGACAGATTGGAGCGGATCAATAAATCGCTTTGCTGCGCTTGCTCACCCGATGAAACCAAGGGCAACCAAGACTCGAACGATGTAAATTTATCGGTTCAAAACTGTCGCCACTTAAATAAAGTGGCCCTAACTCTCCTTCGGCTTCCGGTCCCAGATACAGCAACCCACTCATAACGAACAAGGCACCGGTACCAGCAGCCAACCACAGGTTCATTACGCGATGTCCTTCCACGACTGCGCATTTACCAGCAGCACTCCCGACTCGGTCTCCGTTGCCCCATCGAGATCCTGCTCAAGCGCCCAAACAGGACAAACAAACCGCTCCAACGCACTAAGAGCTTCAGCCTCCACCGTCCCGATCGCCACGGCCTGCTCCAAACAATTCATCTCACCATGCCTGCTGCGCTTCATCGTCAAGCCTCTCCATTCTCGAGGTGTTCGCTGCGATTCAACCTCACAAAAAAATGTGACCTTTTCGTAACCAGCATCACACCCAATCAGCCAACTGTCCCCGGATCAGACACTTAGCGATGGCCTGCTGCCGATTGACACTGCCGGTCTTCTCCATGCAGTTACTCAAATGAAAGTTCACCGTTCGCTCGGAGATCTGCAAGATCTGGCTGATCTCCCAGGAAGTCTTGCCCTCAGAGGCCCAGCGTAGGCACTCCTTCTCGCGCGGGCTGATCAGCGGCATCGGCTTGGCAGGCAAAGCGCGACGATAGGCCTGCAGCAGATAGGGCAGAATGATCCCCCAGAACCAACCCAGCTTTTCGGCCCAGATGAGCTCCTGACAAACCGGGATCAATGGGAGCCGGATAAACACCGCAACGGACTCGCCCTCTCCGCCTTTTCTCGGGACCACCACACAGCGCTCTGCTGCCGGCTCCTGAGTAAGCTCCCGCCATAATCGTGGCTTCGACTCCGACATTAAACATGCGATAAGAGGCGCACGATGCGCCTCTGCCACGATCCCTGTTGCAGCAACCTGTTGAACATCGAATACCGTCGGGCTTTGCGCCGTCGCGACCGCCATGCCGAGGCAATGTGATGCTTGCACCTCAGACAGAGCAAACCAAGCCTGCAACTGTTCGAGTGTGGACACCGCCTCGGCCTGTCGGATCAGGGATTCGAGGTGCTTCATGGTTAACTCCTATCACAACGCTCGTTATCGATATGGCAGCTGCCACCTCCCGACATTGGCGAGGGCTTGGGCCGCTCCTGCGTCGTGTCGCTACCATCAAGCTGTAACGCTGGCTTCATGCCCTCGCCAGCCACAGCGACGCCACAACCGACTCCGGCGATCCACAGTGTCATCAGAGCCTGACGGCCAAGTAACGTTATCCCTGTCTTCATGTTCATGTGCTGACTCCATTTCGTTAATAAGACACTGTCAAATTAACAAGCCGACCCATAAACCAACAGCAACCAAAATGAACTTTTTTGCGACCCTGAGGGTTACTCTCTGGTTACTCTCTGGTTACCTCGGGTAACCGCAGTCGCCGGATCTCACTGTCCGACATCTTCCAGTGACGCAGCAGCAAGCGCTCACCATCATCAGACACATCGAAGCGGCCGCTGATCCTCTGACCTTCCTTTGTATATTCATGCACTCCATCCTCGCCCAGCACATGCGAGTAAACCCTCGCACCGGAGATATCATACTCACTCCAGAACAGTCGATTCCCCCAAATAAACCAGCGGGTATTAATTTCAGAGACATCCGGTTGGATCGACAGCTTTTTAAGGGATTCAGAGTCAAGTGAGTCTGCCGCAAAAAAAACATCGTCAGCACTTAACAGGATCCATCGCTCTAAATAACTGCGCGCGGCTTTAACCTCGGCGCGAGTGAAGACCACCTCGCGTTCGGCCAGATCATACACCTTCAAGACCCACTCCCCATCGGAGTTAACGCCGTAGGCGATCTGTTTTCCGTCATTAATAAAGTTGGCGTGATGGCCGACCAGCTCATGGCTATCACTTAAATAGACAACTTGACTGCTCGACTTGGATAGCAGCGCCAAGCGCCCGCCAAGCAGCATAAGCACCGACTCACCCTCCGGCGAGCCGCTGAGCAACTCAATTTTGCGGTTCACTTTCAGGTAAACCTGCTCAGTATCATAATCGTATGCCGACAACTCGTACGTCGACCCGCTCAATCGCAGGCACCAATAGGCATTATTGGTGCCGCCATAAAGTACCTGCCACACCTCACCTTCCGGGGTATCGACAAACCGGCCGGTGTTAGCTTCAAGCGTCGAAACTTCAAAGAAAGAAAAATCATTCCCCTGTTGTCGCAGATAATAGAGATCCTCCCCCCTCTCCACATAGAAATCCGTCACCCAATGAAACGCTTTCTTAAACAAATGATTTATTGAGCCGGAGTCAATATCCACTCGATAGATCGCCTGTCGATCCAAAACCAACAACTCTGTGTCGGACACCCACTCCATCGAGTAGACCGGTGACTCTAAAATAGCTTGGGAAAGCAAACTTTTAGAGGCTGCCTCAATCACATTCAGGCTCCACACGTTGTTAAAACCCGAACGAGACAGCACCGCATACTTATCTTGTGCTGGCGACAGCTTGGCCAATATATCTGAGGTGTGTCGGTCAGACCGGCCATAGAAACTATTCACATTTCCGGTTATTGCATCGTACTCATAAAGGCGGATAGGCGAGTTTTTCTCCCGAATAGCAACAAAAACAATCCCCCGTCCTTGCGGCAGCAAGTCCATCTTGCCCAAAGCAAACCAACCCTCTAACAGCAACTCGGGTTTCCCATCCATACTGGTTGCCACCCGGTTCAGCTGTCCGCCGGAACTGCCATTGGTGGCGTTCACGCTGTAGTAGATGAACTGATCGTCGGCTGAAAACGCCAGATCCAATACATTTCCCGCGGACTCAGACAATTGGAGCACTCTGCGGCTATCAAGCTGCATTAAGAACAGTTGAGCTCCAAGAAACTGATCCATCTCGGCGGTGAACGCAAGCATGCTGCCGTCATGGCTGACCGCAATCGCACTCTTCTCACCCGGCATATCCGACAGCAACTCGGAATCGGCAAATACCAGCTCATGGCTCAATAACGTGTCGGGCGACATCCGGTATTGGCGCAACAGACCAAAAGTCATTGCCACCACCACGAGCAACACCATGCCGGAGGCGATCGACCAACGCGCCCAAGGCGAACTCACTCGCCCATCTCCCGCCATCGCTAGCTTTGCATTCGCAGAGACCGTGTCCGGCGTTTCGGCGTCACGGTACTGCTCAGGCACATCGACCCGGTCACAAGTTATGCGATAGCCGCGTTTGGATACCGATTTGATCAGGGTCGGATCTTTTGGGTCATCCCCCAACAGCGCCCGCAGCTTACTGATCGCTCGCCGAACCGCAGCGTCACTGACCACCCGCCCTTGCCAGACTTCATCGTGGAGCTCCTGCAGCGAAACATAACGCTCATGCTGCAGACACAGATAGCGCAAGACATCGAACACTTTGGGTTCAATGGCCACCTCTGCCTCATGCTGATATAGGGTTTGCTTCGATACATCCAGCAAGAACGAACCGATACGATAATATCGCGAAGCGCTCTCGATCTGTTGCCCTGAGATATCCGTCTCTCTCACTTGCGCCTCATGTTACATCTATGTAGCCACTCCATTTATGCTAATGAAAGATTGGCAAAAATCCTACACCTGAGCAAGCAGAACACCTTCGCTTCACACCAGCCAACCCGCGCGCACCTCCCTCTTTTTCGACTGCAGCTCGATTGACGCTCAACCCATTTGCCTGGTTCTCCATCGAGAGGAGCGCATTTAGTTCGAAAATCTCTTTAAAATCGAGCAAACATCCATCTCCAGCTCGTGTGCCGCATCACACTCTGGATTCAAGTCGAGTAAAGCTTATGTTCCACATTGCCGATGGGCGCTAGCTCAAAGTACGCATTCTCTCACCACGCTAAGGTGTCGCTCCGTTTGGCCCCCACACCCTACGGAATAGAATATGAATGCTACCCAACGCCCCGTCGATCTTCGCGGCCAAATTGGCCCCATCACGCTCAGCAGTTACCTGTTCAACGCCTCCGGCCCGCGTTGCACCACAGAGCAAGAGTTAATTAAGCTCGGTCGCTCGCGCTCGGCTGCCGTCATGACCAAGTCCTGCACATTGGCGCCACGGGCCGGCAATGCCGAGCCGCGCTATCGGGCGCTGCCGCTCGGCGCCATCCAGTCAATGGGACTGCCCAATCTCGGCTACCAAGCCTATCTGGAGATGCTGCCTAGGTTGAAACAAGTAGGAAAACCTGTGGTGATCAGTATCTCCGGGCTTAGCCTGGCCGATAACACCACCATGGTTTCCGCCTTTATGGCCAGTTCGGCCGATCTACTGGAGATCAACTTCTCCTGCCCGAACATCGAAGGCAAACCGCAACTGGGTTACGATCTGACCCAAACCCGCCAAGCACTCGACACACTCTGCACCCTCGGCGATAAACCCATCGGCCTAAAACTGCCGCCCTACTTCGATATGGCACACTTCGATGCCATGGCCGATCTCCTCCAACAATACCCCATTGCCTTTGTCACCTGTGTCAATTCGGTTGGCAATACCCTCGTCATCGATCCCGAAACGGAAACCGCTATGATCCGGCCCAAAGGAGGCTTCGGTGGCCTGTGTGGCGATTACATTAAACCCATCGGCCTGGCCAATGTGCGTGCCTTTCGTCAACGCCTGCCGCAGCGGATCGATGTGATCGGGGTTGGCGGGATAAAAACCGGTACCGATGCGTTCGAATACCTGTTGGCGGGTGCCAGCGCGGTACAGATCGCCACCTGTTACGAAGAGGAAGGGACGTCGTGCTTTGATAGAATCGAACGTGAGCTAGGCCAGTTGCTGCAGCGCAAAGGCTATGCCTCTATCGCCCAAGCTAAAGGCCAATTGAAAACCCTCGATTAAGACCGGATCACAAAAACTCATGAGCACGCGTCATGCCAGAGTACACTCCCCACTCTGGCATGACTCAACAGTACACACCACGCATGATAGACTTGTCCGCTAAGTTATCCGGGAGTCTCCATGTCTTTTGCCGCCTTGCCCTTGCACGCTGCACTTATCCAGCGATTAGCCCAACTCAACTACCAGCAACCCACCCCCATTCAGCTTCAGGCGATACCAGGGATCATCGAGGGCAAAGACGTGATGGCCGGTGCTCAAACCGGCACAGGCAAAACCGCCGCCTTTGCATTACCGCTCATTCATCGTTGGCTACAACACAATGAGCAGCCCAAGTCTCCGCAGGTGCTCGTGCTGGCCCCAACCCGAGAGTTAGCACAGCAGGTCAATGCCAGCTTCGAACAATACGCTCAGGGCACCGAGCTCAAAACCATCGCGCTCACCGGTGGCAACAGCCAACAAGCACAAGCCGAGCAACTGCGCCTCGGGATCGATATTGTGATCGCGACGCCCGGCAGGTTGCTGGATCACCTGCGTAAGCGCACCATCTCTTTTGACGGGCTCAAAACCTTAGTACTGGATGAAGCCGACCGAATGCTGGATATGGGCTTTCAGGACGAGATCACCGACGTTCTCAAGCGTCTGCCCGCGCAGCGGCAAACACTCCTATTTACGGCGACCGTGGATGAACGCATGAGTCGCTTCGGTCGCCGTCTGTTGCGATCGCCACAGGTGATCGAGATCGCCCCCCGCAATACCACAGCCGCTATGATCCACGAGCGGATCTACAACGTCGATCCCAATAAAAAAACCGCGCTGCTGTGCCATTTGATCAAACAGGAAGGTTGGCAGCAGACCGTGGTATTTAGCCGTAAGCGGCAGGATGCTGACAAGGTCGCCAAACAGATGCAACAAGCCGGGATCCACGCCGAAGCATTCCACGCAGATCTCACCCAATCCGCCCGTGAAAGCGTGTTAGCCCAATTTCGACGCGGTGAGATAACCGCGCTGATCGCCACCGACGTCGCCGCCCGCGGCCTGGATATCGACGCACTGAATTACGTGGTCAATATGGAACTGCCTTTTCGTGGCGAAGACTATGTTCATCGCATCGGCCGCACTGGCCGGGCGGGCAATGAGGGCCATGCCATCACCCTCTTGAGCGTGGATGACGAACCCCTGCTGATCAAGCTCGAGGCTCTACTGGATCGCCGCTTACCCCAGCAATGGTATCCTGGGTTTGAGCCGGATCTCACCCAGGTAGCACCGACAACCAGAAAGACCAAACGCGGCGCCTTAAAGCAGCAAGCCCGAAAAAAAGCCCTGGCCAAACATAGGCGCTGAGCGGCTATCGATTCGATACACCGGCAAGACATAAAAATGGCGGGCTAATGATCCCGCCATTTGTTATTTACCGAACAAGCAAAAAAGCTATATGCAATTTAAAGCGATAGGCTCTAAATAAGACAACAGCTCCTCTTCCGTCGTCGGTATCGCTCCAAGGTTATACACCTGATTTCCCCCCAGCATGTACGCGCTGGGCTGGCCGTGATCATGATGAAACCATTTTCCATGGATGCAGATATCGGTGTAGCATTTCGGCAGCATCAATAATTCCTTCTTCCCCAACCCTTGATCATCGTCCTATAAACACGGTGTAAAACAAGATCACCTAGTGACTCGCTCCTCCACTGTATAAAAACGAATTTTATCGACGTGATTATTGATTCAAATCATGGAAATGGCGCTGTGGCGAACATTCACCAAAAAGTAAAAAAATAACAGTTATACCCAGTTTGCAGTAAAAAGCGCGGTTTCCTTTTCCACTTTTATCCCTTGCACCAGAGGCTCTAACACACCACAAAAATACTGGCGTCGAGGAGACGTCCACCACAGAAATGGCAGCATATATTGGTATTACATGATACTGACGGTCACGACCAGTAGCCTGACCCAGCGTCCAGCCTCACCAAACCTCTTGCTCAGGGCGGGATCGTACTTTGTTAATGGAAGTTGATACCAGCGATCTGCTGTGATCTAATCGGGCTCTCCGTCATCATAGATCCCCCCCAAATGACCCTGATTGAACACCTCACCGTTATTGAAGA
>NZ_BAABJZ010000100.1:0-105062 GCF_039543565.1 Ferrimonas pelagia
TCATCGATGCAAGCACATGTGGCAACTGATCCGGCGGGTGAAGTACTTCATGAACAACGCCTCACCATTCCCGGGTGGTGGTCATGGATTGCAGATAGTGGAGCACAATTAGGATCAGTTATTTAGTCGTGTCCAGCTTGTTGTTTATCTTCATCCCGGCCGAAGGGTTGCAATACGGCCTGCCATTCGCCTCTAAGTTGCCTATTATCGGCTTTGGCATCGGGGCGCTGTGCGCGCTGCTTAGCGCAAACAAATATGAGCTCCGAATGAAATTCAATTACGGCTCCGAAACGGGCCAGCAATGGCTTACTGTCGCCAAAAGCCGAAAGCAGAGTGATCTACCCCTGTTTCAAACCGCCGTCAACAACATCGAAGCAGCCATCAAATAGAGCTACATCGAGCAACCCAGAATCAACTGGAACCTCGCGACTTACGGCAACAACGCTCAATGATTTGTTACTGAGCGACCATTGATTACCCACTAGGCTCAAAGGCCCAAAGTCATTGAAACTTAGAACAGCCGGTTTTAGCGCCCTTGCAGCCATTTGTCTGACACTTGACGTATCTGGCTCTCCTCAGGCGTAGTACCGAGAGCACCTAACAACACGCCGATCCTTGAACCGGCTTGCAACTTATGACTGAGCAACGGCTCGCTTCGCCCCGCTCATTTTGTGTATGATCAGCTTGTGCAGCATCACCGGCATCCAGCGTTTGAGCAGATCCAGCAGGACGGAGTCTTTACCGATACGAACCCGGAATGACTTATTGTTGACGGCGGTCAAGATCGTGCTCGCCGCTTTCTCCACCGGCATCGCCATCTTCTCAACCGTTTCCAGCGTCTTCTTCGCTTTGGCCTGATCATCGGCGCGATCCAGGGTGTTGCGGATCATATTGGTGGCGATGGCGCCCGGGTGCACGCTGGTCACGCCGATGTTAAATCGGGCCAGCTCGGTGGCCAGGGTTTCGCTCAGCATGCGTACTGCCGCCTTGGTCGAGCTATAGGACGCCTGATTGGGCAAGCCCAAAAAGCCCGCCATCGAAGAGAGGTTGACGATGTGGGCTTCATCGGCGGCTTTTAAATGAGGCAGGAAGAACTTACAACCGTGGATCACGCCCCACAGGTTGACCCGCAGCACCAGATCCCAATCTTCAATGCTGTGATTTTCGAAGCTGCGCTGCAGGGTGATCCCGGCGTTGTTAAACAGCAGATTGACCTTGCCATGGCTGTCGATCACCTCGGCGACGAAAGCCTGGTAAGCTTCGGCGTCCCCCACATCCACCAGGTGGATAGAGGCCTTCACTCCGAGCTGCTGCGCCTGGCGCTGGGTTTCCGTAACGTTCTCTTCGCTGATGTCCGCCAGTGCCAGATCGCACCCCTGGCGCGCCAATTGCAGAGACAACTCGCGACCTATGCCGCCACCTGCGCCGGTGATCACCGCCACTTTCTGGTTAAATTCTTTCATCGCTACACTCGACTGACTATTGGTGGATGTGCATCCAGCATGAGCTCAGCGCCGACCTAGCCGCCGAACCGACCGAACTCGAACAGGATCTTTGCGCCACTCTACCCTGCCGGTATACCAAACCGCCTCGACCATTCGGACCATGCTTCAACTCTACGTGCAGCTCACTCAGTCTTCGGCATCCACCGACGCAAAGTGGCTCTCCAGCGTAGGTTCGCGGCCTCCTGGCCGAAAATGTCCATAGCTAACACCGTTAATAAGAACTCGATGGAACCAAAATCCACCTTGACCTGTCTACCGCTTCACCGTTTACAGTGCCGCACCTAGACTGAGCTTTGTCCCTTATCGCGGCCCTTAACCGCCGTCCTCAAAACGGGAGCCACGGATCTTGAAAAACCGCCAATATCGCATCTCAGAGCTGGCCACCTTGGTCGGCCTGTCCCGCACCGCTCTGCTCTACTACGAGAAAAAGGGGCTGATCAAAGGCAAGCGTCAGGCCAACGGCTATCGCGTCTACAGCGAGCAGGACGCCCAGCGTTTGCAGCTGATCCTTAAGCTCCAAGCAGGCGGACTGACTCTGGATGAGTGCCAAGCCTGTCTAAGCAGCAAGATCGATCGGGCGCTGCTGCTACAAAGGCTCCAGCAACTTGATGACGAGATCGCCCAAAAGCAGCGATCCCGACAGCTGCTGGCCGCCCTGCTGGGTGAGGGCGATCTGAAAGCTTGGCATCAGTCGGTCGATGAAGTGGCGCCGGACGCCCACTTGCAATGGTTGATCGCTCAGGGCTTCACGGAGAAAGAGGCGTTGAGAGTGAAATGGTTATCCAAAGACATGAACGAACACGAACAGTACATGGCCGACTTTATGCGCATCTTCGAGACGTTGGATCGCTGGGGCCCAGGCTCAGAGCACGACACGCTGGCCGCGTTGGCGAAAGTGCCTCATGCCCCGCAGCGTCTGCTGGAGATCGGCTGCGGCAAAGGCCTGGCCACCACCTTGTTGGCTGCCCACACTCAGGCGCAGATCACCGCCGTCGACAACGAGCAATCGGCATTGGATCGCCTCAGCCAGCGCGCTGAGCAAGCGGGCATCATCGAACGGATCCAAGCCGTTGCCGCCAGCATGACCGAGCTGCCCTTCGAGGATGCCAGCTTCGATCTGATCTGGGCCGAAGGCTGCGCCTATATCATGGGGGTCACCAACGCCTTTGCACAGTGGCGTCGCCTGTTGCAAGACGATGGCGTCCTGGTGCTGAGCGATCTGGTGTGGCTCACCGATACGCCAAGCGATGCCGCCAAAGGCTTTTGGCAAAAAGACTACCCGGACATGACCACGGTCTCCCAGCGCACGGCCCAGGCAAAGGCCGCCGGTTACTCCGTACTGGACAGCTTCGCCCTGAGTGACACCGCCTGGCAAAACTACGCCGGACCGCTGGCAAAGCGCGTCGCGCAGCTCAAGCCAGAAATGGCCGACAGTGCGGCACTGACCGAGATCGAAACCGAGCTGAACATCTACCGCGATCACCTGGGCGAATTTGGCTATCAGATCTTCGTGCTGCAAAAGAGCCCCTCGGTCTAACAACAGCAGTGGAAGCGGGCGACAACGCCCGCTGCCCCCGCATAGAGAACAGAGAATAGAGAGAAACACAGCATGCAGATCCGCACCGAAACCGCCGCCGACACGTCAGTGATCGAACGCCTCACCTACCAGGCCTTTGAAGATCACCCACACCATGCGCCGGGTGCCAAACCCACCGAGCATCTCATCGTCCAGCGTCTGCGCGAACAGGGCGCACTGACGCTGTCGCTCGTGGCAGAAGATGACACCGGCATCGTCGGCCATATCGCCTTCTCACCGATCACCATCGATGGCACCGACGTGCAATGGTACGGACTCGGACCGGTCTCCGTCAGCCCGGCACGTCAGGGCGAGGGGATCGGCGCAGCGCTGATCAAAGCCGGATTGGCACAAATGACCCCCCTAGGCGCCGCCGGTGTGGTCGTGCTCGGGGAGCCGGCGTATTACAGTCGATTTGGCTTTGCCGTCGATGCCAACCTGACGCTGTCTGGCGTGCCGGCAGAGTACTTTCTCGTTCAGTCACTTCAAGGTGACCAGCCACTGCCCGCCGGAGTAGTGGCGTACCATTCGGCCTTTTACGGCTAACGCCCTGTCTGCCCACCAAAGTGTCACGGCATGGCTATTCAGCCCTACGAGAGCGAGACACATTCCCGCTGTCGTAGGGGGGCTTAGCGCAGCGTAAGCCACCGGCTTTGATGAGCTGGTGCCGCCGGTAAAAACTGTCGCTTTTGTTCAATCCGCACTTAAGCCTTGTCCCTATACTTCGCTCCATTGTTTGAGGCGCCATCCCCCTGCGTAATACGACTGAGTGGGAAGCCACGCCTCGGTTTGCCCAGACATGGGCCCAGCAAGCCATGTGATCGTAAGAGCAGTGGCGATGATCAGAGTAGATAACATCATGACAGTGCAAATTAGACCCTATGAAGCGGGCGATCTCAGCGCCATTCTTACCCTTTGGGAAGCCGCCTCGCGACTGGCCCATCCGTTTTTGAGCGACGCCTTCATCGCCGAAGAACGCCAAAACACCGAGCAGATCTACCTGCCCTACGCCGAAACTTGGGTCGCCACGGCCGATCGCAAACCGCTGGGCTTTATTGCCTTGCTCGCAAATGAGAGCGGCAATACCGAAGTCGGCGGCTTGTTTGTGGATCCGGCGCAGCACGGTAAAGGCGCTGGCCAGGCATTGATGAACCACGCCAAAAGCGTGCACGGCACGCTAGAGGTCGACGTCTTCAAAGACAACGCCATTGGTCGCCGCTTTTACCACCGCTACGGCTTTTCGCCCATCGCAGAGAGCACGTTTGAACGCACCGGCGACGCCGTCATTCGTATGAAATGCGAGTAACATGGATCGATAAGCGACGACAGCGTCAAACCAGCAAGCGGGCTTGTAAAAGCCGGCTTGAGCAAAGGAAAACAAACCATGTGTCCAGATCACAGCAAGATAACGACCGACGCCAACAACCAACCGGCGTCTAAGCCCATGACACTGGCACAGCTGGGCTGGCGCCCCTTCTTTGGGCAACAGATCACGCTGGAGCAGTGGGACTTTCCCGCCCTGCGCGTCGTGGCCCAACACCGCAACCGGCTGGAGCTGCTGGGCGAGCTGGGGCCGGTGGATCTCGAGCTGACGCCCAACATGCCCGCCATCACGGTGGGCGACTGGTTGCAGCTGAGCCCCGAAGGTCGATTCGAAGCCCTGCTGGAGCGCCAGAGCCTGTTTCGCCGTAAGGCGGCGGGCAGCAAGGTGGCCGAGCAGCTGATCGCCGCCAACGTCGATACCCTGTTTATCGTCATGTCACTCAACGACGACTTTAACCTCAGCCGGGTGGAGCGTTACCTAAGTCTGGCCAATGAGGCCGACGCCGAGCCGGTGATCGTGCTGACCAAGGCCGATCTGTGCGCCGATCCCGATGCGATGAAGCGCCAGGTGCAGGGGCTGGATCCGCTGCTGATGGTGGAAACCATCAATGGCTTGGACGCGGCACAGATCGACAAGCTGCTGCCCTGGTGCGGCAGCGGCCAAACCGTCGCCTTTATGGGCTCCTCCGGCGTCGGCAAATCCACTCTGGTCAATACCCTGCTGGGCGGGGCAGTGCAGGAAACCGGCGGCATTCGCGAGGATGACAGCAAGGGCCGACACACCACCACCGGACGCTCCCTGCACCCGATGGCGCAGGGCGGACTGCTGCTGGACACGCCAGGAATGCGCGAGCTGCAACTGGCGGACTGCGATGAGGGCGTCAACGCCACCTTTGCCGACATCACCGCCTTGGCCGGGCAGTGTCGCTTCGGCGACTGCCAGCACGGCAATGAGCCGGGCTGTGCGGTGCAGGCCGCCATCGACAGCGGCGAACTGGAGCCGCGCCGTTTGACCAGCTTCCAGAAACTGATGCGGGAGCAGGCGCTCAACAGCGCCACACTGGCGCAGAAGCGCGCCAAAGATAAGGCGTTTCAGAAGCACATCAACGCCACCCAGTCTCAGGCGCGGCGCTTTAAGAAAGGTTAGCCGCCTCGAGCCTAAGAGCCGCTCACTATCAGCCGTCGATGACTCACGCAGTCATCGACGACTTTGCCCCCTCAGCGCTCTGGCGGTAACCCTTATACGGCAAAACCATTGGGCCGTAGCGTACACCGCCTCGCCTTCAAACAGGCCAAATAAAGCCTTACTGATAACCCAATAGCTGCGCCAGCACCACGGTAATGGAAGACAGCACAAACAGCAGGGCAACAAAGCGCCAAGCAAAACGAGCCCAGTCGCCCCAGTCCACCCGACAGACCCCCAAAGTCGCCATCAAGGACGCGGAGGTGGGCACGATCACATTGGTAAAGCCATCACCGAGCTGGAACGCCAACACCGCCACCTGACGAGAGACCCCAACCAGATCCGCCAGCGGCGCCATCAAAGGCATGGTCAGCGCCGCCTGACCGGAGCCGGAGGTGACAAAGAAATTAAACACCGACTGGAACGTCAGCATAAACCAAGCCGACAATACGTCCGGCAGACCACCGATAGTCCCTGCGGCGCTGTTCAATATGCTGTTGAGCACCGACGGCTCAGCGGAGTCCGCCCCACCGAGCAACAGTAAAATGCCCTTGGCACACCCCACGAGCAGCGCGGCTGGCAGCATAATGCCCGCCCCCTCTTTGAAGGCATCGGCGATGTCGTTCATGCGCATGTCATTGAGTCGGAACAGCACGCCGATGATCCCAGCGACCAAGCCCATGGTAAAGAACTGGGAGGCGATCTCCGGAATGTACCAACCCTCACTCACCACCCCCCAGATCACCCAGACCAAGGTGCCGATCACGGTCAACAGCACCAGATTGTCGCCCAAGTTCCAGCGGCTGTTGTCCAACTCCGCCATCGGCTGCTCACGCATGAAGGCATCACTGTGATAGCTGTAGGATCGCGTCGGCTCCCGCTGCACGCCCCGGGCGTAATGCATGGTGAAGGCGATCCCGACGGCCGTGAAGCCAAACCAAAGCACGATCCGCAAACCCGAACCTGACAACACAGGAATACCGGCGACGCCCTGTGCCACCGCCACCGAGAACGGGTTCATCCAAGACGCCGCAAAACCTACCTGAGTCGCAACATAGGTCACCATGACCGTGGTGATACCGTCGTATCCGAGGCGGATCATCAACGGCAGGATAATGATGGCAAACGCCACCGCCTCCTCCCCCATGCCAAACACCGCGCCGCCCAGCGAAAACAGGGCAAACATCACCGGAATAAACAGGGCCTCGTTGCCCTGCGTCTTGTCGATCAGACGCAGGATACCGTTGTCGATGGTACCGGTGCGCATCACCACGCCAAACGCACCACCAATGATCAACATAAACATGATCACGCCGATGGCGCTGCCCCACTTGGAGCCGGACACCAGACCTTCAAACGGGAAATTGAGGAAGCCGACCCCACCCCCGCCCTCAAACAACGCCACCCGGTGGTACTGCAGGCTACCGTCGTCATTAGTCGCATAAGCAAACGAAGCCGGATCGATCACGCTACGGGTGGTCTCAATGCCGGCCACCACCTCGGTGATCTCCTGCGATTGAAAGCTTCCCGCAGGAACGAGGTAGGTCAGCCCGGCCGCCAACAAGCCGACGATAAAGATAAGGATCAAAGTATCCGGCAATTGCCAGCGGCCCGCCGCCGCGTTCCCTGCTTCACCTGTTGTCACAGAAGTCATTCCTTTCTCACTGTTTTTTATTGATTTCTAATGCACATTAAGTGGCATAGATGCAAAGGCAAACCGAAGCGCAACAAACTGAGTCATGGGTCACGATCGCCACGATACCCGCAGCGCTTCTCCTCGAGCAAAAAGCCGCCTGCCATCATTGCAATGAGATGCGTATTCTGGTCTGATCCGCTGGCAACTACCACGGAGATATTGCAACGATGAACAACTGAATCCCCCGATCTTAATCAACCCCTCTGCCCGTTCGCCGGTGCGGAGACGTTTTTAGATCGACAGGGATCAGTGGGTGTTCTCCCGTTGCCTCAGCACAATTGTGTTCGCGCACTTCTGTGTCTTTGCACTGCTATCTTCAGCGCTGATGACGGACTATGTCATCACTGCGGCTTTGGGCTTGAACCCCGCCCCTGTCATCAATGACAGGAGGCTCTATGCCACCACTGCACTTTTCACAGTTAAGCCACCGCTTAGCCGATGGCCGCATCCTATTTGACAACCTGCAAGGGACCCTCGGTCCCGGACTGACCGCGCTGATCGGCCGCAACGGCGCCGGCAAATCCCTGCTGTGTCAGCTGCTGTGTGACCAGCAACCGCCCCAAAGCGGTCAGATCACTCGACCCGAGCACTTAGTCTATGTGCCACAGCAGCCGCCCTGCCCCGAGGGTTCCCTGGCGGACATGCTGGGACTCACGCCGATCCTGCAGGCCCAAAGGCGCATCGAAAACGGCGAATTTGATGAGACTGATCTGGCCCGAATGGAGGGTAACTGGGACGCCGTCGCGCAAGCCCAGACGGCCCTTGAACAGCTCAACCTGCCTCACACGCTGGCAGCGAAGGCCTCTGCGCTCAGCGGCGGCGAGCGGGTCAAACTGCGCCTGTGGCAGGCCTTTGCTCAGCGCCCGCAGGTGTTGATCCTCGATGAGCCCGGCAACCACCTCGATCGAGCCGGACGTTACTGGCTGCGCCAACGCCTGAGCGCATTCTCCGGCTCTGTTTTGTTGGTTAGCCATGATCTCAGCTTGCTCAGCCAAGTCGAGCGAGTTTGGGATCTGACCGAGCAGGGCCTGGCCGTCTATGAGGGCAACTACGCCGATTACCTTCAGCACAAAGCCGTGCACAGCGCCGCCATTGTTCGGGCGCTGGCAAACGCCGATCGCGCGCTCAAGCACCACCGAGCACAGCAGCTCCGCAATGAACAAAAAGCCCAACAAAGAGTCCGGCAAGGCAAAGCCAAGCGTGGCAGCCATCCCAAGGTGTTATTGGATGCCATGAAAGACAGAGCCACCGCTGCCTGCAAGGGCCGCCGTCGTCAAGCCGAGCAAACCGAGCAACACCTGCGCCAGTCACGCTGTGCGCTGAGCCAGAAGCAGGCCAAAGACGTCAGACTGCGGCTGACTTTGGGGCCGCAAACCTCTGAGCTTTCATCACGGCGGGCCGTGGTCCGCCAGTTGGACGAATGCCAGCTGCCCTTTGGCAGCCAACAGCCACTGCAGCTCACCCTGCATCAGGGCCAGCGCTATCGTCTGCTGGGCGCCAATGGCAGTGGCAAAACCACCCTGTTCAAAGTCCTGCTGGGCCAACTCGCCCCGGCCGCCGGCCAGGTTCAGGGGCAGGCGCCCATTGGTTATCTGGATCAACACTGTCAGATCCTGAGTGGCCAGGCGTCGGCTTTGGCCCACCTGGCGCGCTTTGACGTGGGTGAGAGTGAAGCGCAGCGTCGCACCCAACTGGCGGGCATCGGCCTGCGCCGGGACGACGCGCTGCGCCCGGTGGCCAAGCTCAGTGGCGGCGAAAAGATGAAGCTGGCGATGTTACTGCTCGGCCAGGGCACCTCGCCGCCGTTCTTGCTGCTGGATGAGCCGGACAACCATCTGGATCTGGAAGCCAAAGCCGTGCTGATCGCAGCGCTCAACAACTATCCGGGCGGCTTTTTGTTGATCAGCCACGACGACGGCTTCGCCGACGCGGTGAACATAGAGCAGATCCTGGCGCTGGGGAGCGGATCGCACCAACCCGACCGGTGATCCTCAGTATCTATCCCGACAAACACAGGGGGAATTCTGTCGCGTATTTATCGGCAACAGCCATCGTTTCGGCACCCACTCAGCGCTGGAGAACTGAAGCCGGCGGTAGCAAAAACCGCAATAAAACCCGCGTAAAGCCCCCCCTAAGCCTCCATCGCGGGTTTCCAACCAACGCACGACGAGCCAGCTAAGCCGGAGTAACACGCTCAGCTGGTTTGATCAAACCGGACACGGCTCGTAAACAAAGCAAATCGCCCTTCATGCGTGAGGAGCGAGCCGCGATCTTGATCGCAAACAAGGTCCATTCCGTCCAGCCATCACACCAGGCGTTCCCTGACGGCCGTCCGCTTGAATACCGACAAGCACCTCTGAGCATCCCGCCGGTGTTTTTTCACCTCTGTGACGTCGCAGCTTGTTACCCAAAGCGCGCCCAGTAGAATCAATGTCCCCCTCCCTCCATATCTTATAATAATGATAAAAAACATAGAATTATATTCAATGCCGCTGGCTAACATCTGCGCTGGTGCCGTGGCACTGGGTCTCTGTGCCCCGGCTCTTGGCGCCGCACAGCACAGCGCCGCACAGCAGCCCAACATCATCGTCATCTACTCGGATGATCAAGGCATGGGCGATGTCGGCTACCACGGTATTGATGACATCAAGACGCCCAACATCGATAAGCTGGCCGCCGGCGGCATCCACTTCCCCCAGGCTTACGTCTCCGCGTCGGTCTGCGGCCCCTCCCGCGCCGGATTGATGACCGGTGTGCATCAGCAGCGCTTTGGCGTCTATGGCAACTTCAAAGACAATCAGATCCCGCACGATCAGCCCTTGATGACAGAGATGATGCAGGGCTTTGGCTACCAGACGGCGATGATCGGTAAGTGGCACATGGGCAACCCAACCGGCACCCCAAACGAGCGTGGCGCCGACTTCTTTTACGGCTTTCGCACCGCCTCACATAACTACTACAAGTCAGACGCGGAAGAGGGCGGCAGACCCTACCTGTCCCCCATCTATCGCAACGAGATCGCCGAACCGCCGATCCAGGAAAAGAACGGTTACCTGACGGAGCTGCTCACCGAAGAAGCCGTCGGCTTTATCGATCGCAACGCCGATAAACCCTTCTTCCTTCATCTCGCCCACTTTGCGACACACCATCCCTGGACTGCCCCGCAATCCTACATCGATCGGGTGCAGGATCTGGATGCCAGCGACGATCGCAAGGTGTTTGCGGCGATGGCACTGGCGATGGATGACGGCATTGGCGAGGTGGTCGATGCGCTCAAAAGGCATGGCGTCTATGACAACACCCTCATCTTTTTCATGAGTGACAACGGCAGCCCGGCACGTCCGGCGGAGCTCGCCCGGGGCGAGTACATCACCTCCAGTCCGGGGATCTACAACGGCTCAAAGGGCGACACTTATGAGGGCGGGATCCGCGTGCCTTTCCTGATGCATTGGCCCGCAGGGTTGCCTGCCGGTGGCGTGTATGAGCATCCGGTAATGAACCTGGATATCATGCCCACCATCAACGCGCTTCTGGGCGGCGACGAAGGCGGTGCCGGCCCGGTGAAGTTTGATGGGGTCGATCTTATGCCCTATCTGCTCGGCGCCAAGCCCGCCGACCAGAGGCCGCACGAGCTGATGCATTGGCGCCGGGATGACGACTACGCCATCCGCGATGGCGACTGGAAACTGACCTGGAACGACAATCACGGTCCGCAAACCATCCGCCTGTATAACATCGCCGACGATCCCGGCGAGTGGCACGATCTGGCCTACAAGATGCCGGAGAAAACCCAGCAGCTCAAAGACAGGTTCGATGCCTGGGAGGCCGAGTTACCGATCAATAAGCTCGGCCCCAAACCCACCAACCGGAACTTGGATTATCACAAGGGCCATCGGGTCAACGTGATGAAGTTCAACAACGCGATGGCCGACCAGTAAGCAGCAAGCTCAAATTAATAGAGAGTGTAAGGAGACGGCTTAACGGTATAACGTTAAGCCGTTTTTTGTGCTGCGAATAAATCATAACGATGGTTGAACTCGACGACCGCGATGTTGGATCTGATGGTGAGCAGATATCTTTATTTTGAATTAGGCCGGGCCTTGATCTCGGGATGCATCGACAAGACGAACAACCATGTTGGCGGGATAAAGGCTTGAACGATCCGACTTACAGCCAATACTCCCCCTCAAGCACTGTCGGCGAAACTAAGCAAGTTTGACGAAAGGACGCATCGCGGCGGCTTAGGTATACTCAAACGCCTATCTCCACACGCCATCAACGAGCTGCTCTATGATCACCATTTCTCAGCTGGCCAAACAGTTTGGGATCTCCCGCACTACCCTGCTCTACTACGAACGGGAAGGCTTGTTACTGCCCGCCAGTCGCTCCGATAACGGCTATCGCTGGTACGGCCCCAAAGAGCAACAGCGACTGGAGACGATAAAAGCCTACCGAGCCTTCGGCGTGCCCGTGGCAAAGCTGGCATCGATCCTCGATGGCGCGGATGACGCGGATCAGGAGCAGCTGCTGCGGGAGCAGTTCGCGGCGTTGGAAAGTGAGATCCAACGATTAAAGCTGCAGCAAAAAGCCATCGTGCAACGGCTCAATTGTCAGGATCTACACACCCAGCCTCAATTGAGCAAAGCCGGTTGGGTCAACGTCATGCGTGCGGCGGGCCTGAGCGATCAGGACATGAGTCATTGGCACCGCCAGTTCGAGCAGATGGAGCCGGACGCCCATCAAGAGTTTCTGGAAACCCTTAATATCGATGCCGACGAGATCCAAGCCATCCGCCAGCGCGCCCGCGACGCTTAACCCGCTTGCACAACGGGTTAAGCCTCGAGTAGCACAACGCAAGAGCATACCCCTGCTACTGGCCTACACGCTCATGACAGGCCGTTTGCCACGGCATCGGCGATGAGAACATCCACCTGACCGGCCACCAACTAGGGGGTCGCCGCTTCAATGTATTTGCCCTCCTAGTCCCGCCTTAACACTGGGAAAACGGCACGATCCGCTCTCTTTCGGTTGCCGCCGTCATCATCGAATAGGCGGTCAAGCCAAACACCTCACCACGGCAGCCGCAGTTTCCGCCTGTATCGTCGAGATCGTGCAAGGATCATGTACACGGGGGCGCCTGTACACTGACCCGCTTGACCCGTCTACCGGTGACACCTTGAGAATGCGCCCTGTCTTCCCATCCGAGGTTTGTCATGCCCAGCTCCACCCCGTTAAAACTGCACGGCTTCGCCGCTCTGCACACGAGCGTGCGTCATCAGCTTGATGCACGCCTCCCCGCACGGCAGCAAGGTATCCTGCTGGCACTGCTCTCCACCGCGCTGTTTGTGGTGGTCGGCGCCCTGGTGCGGCTGCTCAGCGACACCATCGATCCGTTTCAAACTCTGCTGTTTCGCCAACTGGTGTTTATCGCCGTCCTGCTCCCGGCCATCTACCGCGGCTGGGAGACACTGCGCCGACCCACACAAAGAACCTTGCATCTGATCCGCATTACCGGTGCTTTCTTCGCGCTCTACTTGGGCATTGTCACCGTGAGCCACCTGCCGCTGGCCGATGCCACGGCGCTGGGCTTTACCAAGGTGCTGTTTGTCGCCCTGATCGCCCGGCTGTTTCTGTCCGAGCCGGTCGGCGCAGTGCGCCAGTTTACCCTGCTGGTGGGCTTTGCCGGGGTGATGATGATGGTCCGTCCCGGCTTCGAGCAAGCCTCCTGGCTCTATACCTTCATTGGCTTAGGCGCGGATCTTGCGGCAGCCGTCGCCGTGATCTGTGTGCGCAAGATGGCGCAAAGCCAGCCCCGCATCGCCATCCTCAGTTATCAAGCGGTGTGGGTCGGCGTCATTGCGCTGCTCCCCGCCTTGAGCCGCTGGCAATGGCCCTCGCCCGTCGAGCTGGCCCTGCTATTTCTGGTGGGGCTCCTCTCCTCCGCCGGCCAATGGATCGGCGTCACTGCGTACCAAAAGGGCGAAGCCAACGTCATCGCCAACGTCGAATACGCACAGATGCTGTACGCCATGGCACTGGGCTACGTCCTATTCGGGGAGCGGCCGGATGCACTCGCCATCCTGGGCGCGGCCCTGCTCATCGCCAGTGCCACTCTGCCATTCGCCTTCAGGCGATATCAGTCCCGCAACGGACACTGATATCGCCGCTGCGCTGCCTCACGGATTTAGTTGACCAGGTAAACCATTTCCGTTCTAATGACCGCCAGATCAAACTGACCGAGGACCTGTCGATGCCGAAAGATCTGCACAACATCCACCAGGATCTGATGGATCTGGCGTTCTATTTCAACAACAACTGCTGTCAGGGCGACAGCTGCAATGAGTTCTCCCTGCTGGAATTCAAAGCCCTGCGTTACATCGAGCGCAACCCCTGCTGCCCGGTGCAAGCCATTGGCGAGACGCTCAATATCAGCAAAAGTGGCGCTACCCGGTTGGTCAACCGGATGATCAAACGCGAGATCATCGAACGTACGATCTGCGACGAAGATGCGCGCATTCGCCTGCTGAAGATCAGTCCCTGCGGCCAGCAGTGTCTGAACGCGGTCAACCAGTTCCAGAGTGAGCGTATGAGCCAGCTATTGGCGCGGGTAGAAGGGATCGACGCGTGTGACGTCAAAAAGGTTCTAAGCGCACTGGTCAAAGCGATCTAAGCCCAACCGACAACCCGATGAAGGGTGCCGATCACCCATTTGGGCTGCACTCCATTTTTATTCGCGATTAGTTGACCAAATCAATCAAATGGTTGATTTGGTCAACTGATTGCCAGCCACCGCCACCATGGCAACCGAGATAGAGAGACAAAGGATGAGCACGAACCCCATCCCGTTTGAACAGCGCCTGCTGCAACTGCGCGCGATGAACACCCCGTTTGCCGGCACCCGCCGTGGCATCGAGAAGGAAGCCCTGCGCATCCAGCCCAACGGTCAATTGGCACAAACCCCGCATCCGCAAGCGCTGGGCTCGGCCCTCACCCATCCGCACATCACCACGGATTTCGCCGAGTCTCAGCTGGAGTTTGTCACCCCGGCGTTGACCGAGCCGAAACAGGCGCTGGACTTCCTGGCGGATCTGCATCGCTTCACCGCCGCGGCCATCGGCAAGGATGAGCTGCTGTGGGGCGCCAGCATGCCTGCCGCCCTGCCGCCGCAAGCCGAGATACCGCTGGCGCAATATGGCAACTCCAACGCCGGACGGATGAAGACGCTGTACCGCCGTGGCCTCTCCAATCGCTACGGCAGTGCGATGCAAACCATCAGTGGCATTCACTACAACTTCTCTCTGCCGACCGAGTTCTGGCAGCAACTGCATGCCCTGGACGGCAGCGAGCTGGCGATGACCGATTACATCTCGGCGGGCTACTTTGCGCTCATTCGCAATGTGCAGCGCCACGGCTGGCTGATCCCCTATCTGTTTGGCGCCAGCCCGGCGCTGGATCGCACTTTGGTGCAGGACGTGCCTGAGCAAACCTTGGCGCAGTATGGCTTTGATCTTCATCTGCCCGACACCTTGTCGCAGCGCTGGGCCACCTCGCTGCGCCTGAGCGATCTGGGCTACACCAGCGAAACCCAATCGCAACTCAATATCCGCTACGACAGCCGCGAAACCTATCTCAATGATCTGAGCCAAGCGCTGCTGCGCCCCAGCGATGCCTACCGTCATCTGGGCCGTCAGCAACAGATCAACAGCCATGTGCTACAGCTGGAGAACGAGCTGTACAGCAACATCCGGCCCAAGCGCGTCAGCCAGGGCCTGCGCCCACTGTACGCCCTGTGCCATCAAGGGGTGGAGTACATCGAGCTGCGCAGCCTGGACATCAACCCGCTATTGCCACTGGGCCTGGATGAGCCCCAGAGCCACTTCCTCGATCTGTTTTTGATCACCATGGCGCTGCTGCCGAGCCCGGCGATCAGCCCGGCGGAGCAGCAGATCATCGATCAGCGCCTCAAGCGGGTGATCCATCGCGGCCGCCAGCCCGGCCTGACGCTGCCCATCTTTGACCAAGCCAAGCACGATGTCGCCAAGCCGGAGGCCCCCGCCGAACTCACCCTGGAAGCCTTAGGTCTAGAATTGATCGACGAGATGGCGCAGCTGGCCGTGCTGCTGGACGAGCAGCCTCAGGGCAACGCCCAACCGCTGCACTATCAACTGGCCCTGACCGAGCAGATGGCAAAATTGATGGATCCCCAGCTGACGCCATCGGCGCAGATCCTGGCGCAACTAAACCAGCAAGGCAGCTCCTATCGTCAGTGGATGACGGCGCAGTCGCGCCAGCATACCCAGCGATTTGCCAAGCAGGCCGCCGCGCCACAGGCGCAAGTCCGCATGGCCGAACTGGCCGAGCTGGCGCCACGCACCCTGGCGCAGCAAGCCGAGCAGGAAGCGCAACCACAGCCCAGCTTTGATGAGGCGATCGCCGCCCAAGCCTTGCTGACGCCGGGCTGCCCTGAAGCCGATCCAACACCATCTTTGCAGGAGGCCAGTTAAATGGGACTGCTTTGGAACCTACGCCACTACATCCGGCCCTACGCCGGACGCTACCTGCTAGCCTTTGTGCTGTTGCAGGTGGTCGCAGCCTTGAACCTGCTGCCGCCCTGGTTGATCGGCCGCATCGTCGATGCCATCAGCGAAAACACCCTGACCGGCACTCAGCTGGCCCAACATCTGGGCGCCATTGTCGCCGCCGCGTTTGCCATGTACGGCCTGCGCTACGGCTGGCAAACCTTGCTGTACGGCTCTGCCATTAAGATCTCAGCGCAGTTGCGCAGCGATCTGTTTGCCCACTTCACCCGCCAAAGCCCGGCGTTTTATCACCGCCACAGCAGCGGCGATCTGATGGCCCACGCCACCAACGATCTCAAAGCGGTCGAACAAGCCGCTGGCGGCGGGATCATGGTGATGGTGGACTCGCTTGTGGCCGGCTTCACCGTGCTGTTTGGCATGGTGTTTGTGGTCAGCGGCGAGCTCAGCCTGGTGGCTCTGCTGCCCTACCCACTGCTGGTGTGGTTTACCCATATGTACGGCGGTGCGCTGCACAGCCGCTTCGCCACGGCACAGGGCCGTTTTTCCGGCCTGACCGAGGAGGTGCGGGAGACCGTCTCCAGTATCCGTGCCGTGCGCGCCCACGGCATTGGCGCGCGTCAGCAGCAACGCTTTAACGAGCAGATCGACGACACCTTCAGTGCCAACATGTCGGTGGCCCGCATCGATGGCCTGTTCTGGCCCACCATTCAGGTGTTGTACGGTTTCTCCTTCGTGCTCGCCCTGCTCTATGGCGCCTATATGATCAGCCTGGGCGAGATCACCGTCGGCCTGCTCACCAGCTTTACCCTCTACCTGGCTCAGCTGCTTGGGCCACTGCTGCAGTTTGGCTGGCAGTTTAATATCTTCCAGCGCGGCGCCGCCTCCTGGGAGCGACTGCAGAACATCTTGCGCCAGCAGCCAGAGATCAACGACGGTGAGCACACCCTCGCCGCCGGTGCCTTTGGCGAGATCCACTTCCACCTGCCCGCCTTCCACTACCCGGCGGCAGCGAAGGGAACCGACAACGAGACGGACAGTGTGCAGTCCACGGCGGCGCCGCAAACCGTGTTACGCGACATCGATCTGCGGGTGCAACAGGGTCAGTTTATCGGCATTACCGGTCCCACCGGGGGCGGCAAGAGTACCCTGATGAACCTGCTGCAGCGCCACTATCCGCTGCCGGGCAATGCGGTGCCGAACGGGGCCGACATCACTCTCGGTGGCCAATCCGTCAGTCAGTACACGCTGGCCTCATTGCGCCAGCGCATCGCCTGGGTGCCGCAGCAGTCGCAGCTGTTCTCCGGCACCATCGCCGCCAACATAAGCTTTGCCCGTCCCCACGCTACGCAGGCGCAGATCGAGCAGGCGGCTGAGCTTGCGGGGATCCACGACGAGATCGTCGCCTTCGAGCAAGGTTATCAAACCGTCTTGGGCGAGAACGGCATTAACGTCTCCGGCGGTCAGAAACAGCGGCTCAACCTGGCCCGCGCCCTGCTCAGCTGCCTGGTCGGCGAGCCAGGCGGGGAGCATTCTCGTGACAACGGTGCCTACATTCTTCTGCTGGATGACGCCTTCAGTGCCCTGGACATGAAGACCGAGGCCAAGATCCTTGACCATCTGCGCGAGCACTTCCATCGCCACTCGGACAAGACCGTCATACTGATCACCCAGCGTCTGCCGGCCCTGGCCGAGGCCGATCAGATCTGGGTGCTGGACGAAGGCCAGGTGGTCGAGCAAGGCAGCCATGCCGAGCTGATGGCCCACAGTGCGCTCCAAGGCGGCTGGTACCGCAAGATCTTCACCCAACAAAACCGCCTGGCCGGCGACAAGGAGGCGACGCAATGAACGCAGCCCAACAACCCAAGCGCAGCAGCACCCGCCGCCTGCTCGATTACGCCAAGCCCCATTCGTCGCGCTTTGCCCTGGCGCTGCTGCTGATGGTGTTCGCGACCGCCGCCGAGATGAGTATCCCCTGGCTGGTTAAGGTGATCCTCGATGAGGTGATCTTGCCGGGCAACTTCGCCTGGTCTGAGCTGCTCAAACTGGGCGGGATCATGTTCGCAATGTACGTCGTGGCGGGCCTGCTGCAGTACCTACAGGTGCTCAATTTCCAGCACGGCGCGCTGTCGGTGGTCAATGCCCTGCGGCGGGATCTGTTCGCCCATCTGCTCAAGCTGCCGATGCGGGTGTTCGACAGCCAACCGGTTGGCCGGTTGGTCTCGCGAGTAAGCAACGACACCGAGTCGCTGCGCGATCTGTTTGTCTCCGTGCTGCCCACCATCATTCAGGGCTCGCTGCGGATCGTCGCCATCTTCATCGCCATCTCCTTGCTGGACTGGCGCTTGATGCTGCTCAGCTTGGTGCTGATCCCCATCTTGCTCGGGGCAATGCAGCTGTACCGCAAACTGTCGGCCCCACTGTTTAATGGCGCCCGTGAGCGGATCAGCGAGATCAACACCCAGATCAGCGAATCGCTGCAGGGCATGCGCATCATCCAGGCGTTCAACCAACAGGCCCACAGCCGGGCTGAGTTCGAGCAGACCAACCAGGCCTGGAGCCAGGTTTCGCGCCGCACCATCGGCCTCAACAGCCTGCTGCTGGCGCCCTATACCCGCCTGATCGCGCTGCTGGCCAGCGTGGTGGTGGTGGCCTGGTTTGGCCAACAAAGCGGCCTCACCGCCGACGTCGGCGCGGTCGAGATCGGCAGCCTGTACGCCTTTATGATCTATCTGGAGCGCTTTTTCGATCCCTTCCGTCAGCTGTCGATGGAGCTGAGCAAACTACAGATCAGCACCGTCGCCGCCGATCGGGTGTTTGAGCTGCTGGATGAAGCCGCCGATCCCCACGCGGACGCATCAATCCCGCTGCGGCCGGGCACTCAATCCGAACGGCACAGCCCAGCCAGTGAGATCGTGTTCGATAACGTCAGCCTGTCTTACGACGGCCAGCATCAGGCACTCAATGAGATCAGTTTTACCGCCCCGGCGGGCAAGATGACCGCCATCGTCGGCCACAGTGGCAGCGGCAAGAGCTCGCTGATTAACCTGTTGATGCGCTTTTATGAGCACCAGCAAGGCGAAGTGCGGATCGACGGCCAGCCGCTGTCGCAGTTCAACGATGCCGACTTACGCCAGCGCTTCGGCCTGGTGCAACAAGAGCCGGTGATCTTCAGCGGCAGCATCGACGACAACATCCGTTTGGGCCGGGACGATCTCAGCGAAGCGGCGGTGCAACAAGCCGCCCAGCAGGGTCAGGCACAGCGCTTTATCCATCGCCTGCCCGGTGGCTTTGCCCATCGGCCGGGCAATGCCGGGCAATCTCTCTCGATGGGGGAGCGTCAGTTGCTGGCCTTCGCCCGTACCCTGGCCCACGCCCCCGGTGTGCTGCTGCTGGATGAGGCCACCGCCAACATCGACAGTGAAACCGAAGAGCAGATCAAGCGCGCTCTGGCCAATCTGCGTCAAGGCCGAACCACCCTGGCCATCGCCCACCGCCTGTCGACCATTGTCGATGCGGATCAAATTTTGGTGATGGATCAGGGCCGCATCGTTCAGCGCGGCACCCACGCCGAATTGGTCGAGCAAGCGGGCCACTACCGTGAGCTTTATCTGGCCCAGCAGGTCGAAGAAGAGCTCACCCAGCATTGCCACGGCACGGACTGTGTGACGAGCGCCGAGTGATCGCACGCTCCCGTGCGTCTTTCTGCACGGGAGCACGTCTTTATCACCATCACACTGCGCCTGACGTTTTTGAGGTAAGACACAATGAAATCATCCACCGATCCTAAAACCCAGGATCTGATCGACAGTGCCAATGAATGGGCCATGATGCACGGCATGGCGATGAAGACCGGTCCGGGCAGCGCCCGTCACTGCGCCTTCAGCCTAGCCCCGGTGAGCATCAGCCAAGGCATGTTTACCCAGCTCAAACAGGTCACGCCGCTGATCGCCCGGCTGATCGATCGGATCAGTGAGGATCACGCCTTCCTGCAGCAAGCGCTGAAACCCATGGGCCAGGCCGATCCCTTCTTTGGCCACCTGCTGCGCCTGCATCAACAGATCCACGGCACCAGCGCTCAGCCCAAAGCCGCAGTGCGTCAGCCGCTGCTGATGATGCGCACCGATTACATGGACGATCGCGAGCAGGGCCCGAAGGTGATCGAATTTAACGGGATCGCCGCCGGCATGGGGCCCTTTGGCCAGCGCGTTCATCAGCTGCATCGCTACCTCAAAAACCAGTGGCCGGACGCCTACCAACAGTGGGCCGAAACCGCCGGCGACTCAGCATTGGCCGGCAATCAGGCGCTGGAACAGCTGGCCGAGGGCGTCGCCAAGGCGGCGCATGAGATCCGCTTTGCGTCCGGCGAGTCCGGCTCGCCGGTGTTTCTGATGATCGTGCAGGACAATGAGGACAACGTGTACGATCAGCGTCTGCTCGAGCTGGCACTGCAAGAACGCGGCGTGCGCACCGTGCGCCGCAGCTTCCGTCAGCTGCACAGCAAGATTGAAACCGGCGCCGATCAGCGCCTGCGGGTTGAGGGGATCGGCAGCATCGACGCCGTCTACCTGCGAGCCGGCTATCAGTACGAAGACTACTGCTCTACCGACATCGTCGAGCAGGCCTGCTGCGAAGCCCTGACCAGCACCCGGGTGCAGATCGAGCAACACAAAGTCGCGGTCAACGCCACCGTCAGCCAGCAACTGGCCACCAGCAAAACCATCCAGATGTTAGTGACGCAGATGAGCGCAGCCGAGCTGGGTCGTTGGGGACTGAGCCTGGTTGAAGCCGAACAGGTCAAACAGGTATTGGCCGAGATGAAGCCGGTCGACGCCGACACCATCGACTGGTTTGCCGCGCACGGCGATGCCAGCCAGTGGGTGCTGAAAAACCAGGGCGAAGGCGGCGGTCACTGCATCTTCGGCGACGACATTCTGCCCAAGCTGCAGTCGATATCGGCCGCAGAGCAGGACGCCTGGGCGCTGATGCAACGTCTGCATCCGCACGAGCGCGAACGCCCGGCCCTAGCCATTCGCGATGGCCATGCCAAGGTGGTGGATAACCTGATCAGCGAAATTGGCCTGTTCACCGTGCATTTTAATGGCCAGCCGATGACCGACGCCGAACCCAATGAGTCCGGCTACGCCGGCTACCTGATCCGCAGCAAGCCCGCCACCGCTTCGGAAGGCGGCGTGCACAGCGGCGAAGGCATGCTGGATTCGCTGGCGCTGACCGAGTAACCCACACCACCTCAGCCAGAGCTTCAACCCAAACGAGGCGCTGGCTGGGTCGATCTGCACGCTGCGCTGCCGGCGCTCAAACGCACCAAGCCAAGGCTAAGCAAGGTATCAAGGCATCAAGGCATCAAGGCATCAACACAGCTGACTCGCCCGACTCATGCATCGACCAAAGCCAGCTCACTGCGTTTGGTCGACGCAGCCTCATGCTGCGACCAGAGCGGCACTCCACTGCGCCGGGCCAGCGCGTCCAGATAGGCCAACAGCCGCTCGGACAACGCCAGCTCAGAGACTAAGATCAGATCGCGCAGCGCGGCATAGGCGTGCAGATCCGCCGCATTGACCTCGCGTGTCTCGGCCAGCAAGGCATCGATCTTTAGCCAGTCTTCCAACGGCACCAATTGCGGGATCAACGCATCAAGCCAGCGAGGGGTAAGCGCCTTCGCTTGGGACAAGGTCAGCCCCATTCGCCCTTCGCTGCGCTCAATCCATTCCGCCCGCCCCGCTGGGGTTTGCCATGCCTTCAACGGCCGTTCGGCCAACCGAGGCAAACACAACTTGTCCAGTAAGGCGCCATTGGATTCACACCATAAGGCCACCATTCGACTGGCTGCATCACTGTCATCTTCTCCAGACTCCATCAGTTGCGGGGTGTCTGTTGCCTCCGCCAATTGCGCGATGATCTCCGCGCTCGGTTCGATCCACCGCTCGCCGGTCTCAGCTGACAGCATCAGCCGTGGCGCCTTCAGCGTGGGCAACGTCTGACACAGTGACGGTGGCCATTGTCCCGGTGCCACCATGATCACTTCGCAAGCAAGCTGCTTTAACCCGATCAACATCCGCAACCGCAAGCAAAGCGCGCAGTCCTCATACACATACAATTTCATCTTCATTATTCCCCCCAAACATGGCGCGCTCAACCGACGTTGCCGAATACTGTGCCGCATCTTGATGACGCTGGGATTATCGTTCGACGACGATACCCAAGCCGCCAAGGCCCCCCTAAATCTGCCGTCAAAGTGGCCGATTGACCAGCAAAAAGTAAGATAAAACTCACAGTTTTTTAGGTGAATACACCACTACAGATGCTAGAAAAGAGCAAACAGCCTGTGTCAGAATGTGGCCAACCGGCGAGTTAAAATGACCTCAACAAGGATGTAGCATGTCAAATTACCCCCGTGGTCCGGATGTGGTGATCGATATCGCCAAGATGACCCGCACCGCACCGGAGCAATTGCAGCAACTGTTGGAGTTGGAGCGGGAGGGGTTGGTCGCGCTGGAGTTACATCTGAACATCCACGACCGCCCTAACTACAGTCGCAACCTCGACAAGGTCCTTGAAGCCGTCGGTTTGGGCCAAGAAGAGAGCACAGGCAACGACAGGCCATGCGCCAACAACATCATCGACTTCAATCAGTTTCGCAACCGATAGCTTGAGGAAGGTGCTGCTAGCGTCGGCCGCCCCTGCACGCCCACGACATCAAAGCGCTGTGCTTCGGCTAAGGTCTACCAAGGCCGCGCCCATCGCCAAGACCACACCGCACGCTCCCCCAGCCGAGCTCACCTCCAAGCATGACAAACAAAAAGGGCCGCATACCAAAGCATGCGGCCCTCGTTTATTCTACCGGGGATAGTCAGTCGTTACGGCGCGATACTTGACGCATCCAACCCTCAGGCCCAGCGACCGCGCCTTTTTGGATCTCGGTCAGCGTCTGGTACAGCTTGCGGGTATGGGGGCCCACCTGACCATCGCCGACCGTCAGCACCCGGTTGTCCTCAAAGATGTATGAACCCACCGGCGACACCACAGCCGCGGTGCCGAAACCACCCGCTTCGATGATCTCGCCAGACTCGACATCGGCAATAAACTGATCCAGCTTGACCGTCTCCTGGCGCACCTCACAGCCCAGCCGTTCACCCAGCTCTAGGAAGGACTCCGAGGTAATGGACTTGAGGATGGTATCGGTGAAGCGCGGAATGATCACCGTGCCGTCCTTGAGGATATGGAAGTGATTCATCGCACCCACCTCCTCGATCTGGGTATTAGTGGCATCCAGATAGAGCACTTGGGCCGCACCGTACTCCGCCGCGGCTTTGCCCGCCTGCAGCGATGCGGCGTAATTCCCCGCCGCCTTAGATGCCCCAGTCCCCCCGGCAACTGCACGATGGAAACGCTCGGTGATCAGCAAGCGGATCGGCGCATCAAAGCCGTCACTGTAGTAGGGGCCACTTGGACTGAGCATCACGCAAAACGTATAGGTCTCACTGGGGCTGACCGACAAGCGATCCTGAGTGGCAAAGATAAACGGCCGAATATACAGGCACGCCCCCTGCTGCATCGGAAACCAGAGACGATCGGTGTCGATCAGGGCATGGATCGCCTCGATCTGGATCGCCTCATCGATCGCCGGAATACACAGGGTGTCGGCAGAGCGATTCAACCGCTGGGCATTCTTATCGATTCGGAAGGTGTAGATCTCCCCATCGTCGTGCAAAAACGCCTTGGCGCCCTCAAACACCGACTGACCATAATGCAGGGCAACGGCCCCTGGTGCGATCTGGAACGGGCCATAGGGGACGATCCGCGGCTCACACCACTGTCCATCGCGGTAATCCATCAAGAACATGTGATCGGTACGCAGCGTGCCAAATCCTACATCGTCTTTTGGTTTGAATTGTTCTGTGCGCCGCTCAGAGCTCGGCTTTAAATCGTACGCTATCTGCATGACATACCACCTTGTTCTCGAACCCTGCAGACTATGAACCCTTGCTCACAAAGTCAACCAATGCCCCCGTCGCCACCGCCCGCTTGGCAACACCGTCAATCCTACGATTGATGAGACCTATCGCACCCATGAGATCGTCTCACCCGAGTCGTTCCATCCACTCTGTAGGCCCGCTGAGATGAGACCCAAAATAGCGGAGCGTCACTTGCAAATTCACCCGTTCACTTTAAGATCATCCGCCGCACATTCTCCTTTGGACAAGGCCCGTTTCGCCGTTATGTATCCCCTCCTTCGCCTGTTAACCTCCTCAGTGCGCGGACTGTGCGCCAAGCCCTTGCCGGTTGATGCCACCTGCGCCACCCCATTTATCTGTCGCCCATGGGATCTCGATCTCTTCCTTGAGATGAACAATGGCCGGATCCTCACTCTGTACGATCTCGGTCGCTTCGATCTGGCCATCCGCTCCGGTCTGGCTAAGGTTCTCAAACAACAGCGCTGGGGCTTGGTGGTGGCAGGCAGCACCATTCAGTACCGCAAGCGGATCCGCGTGTTCGATCGCGTCACCATTCGCAGCCGTGTCGCCGGCTTCGACGACCGGTGGATCTACATCAAGCAGTCGATGTGGGTCAAAGGCGCGCCGGTTTCCTCGGTCTTGCTGCGCACCGGCGTCACCAGTCGCCAAGGCACCGTCGCACCGCAGAAGGTACTCGATGCCATGAACATTCGCGATTGGCAGCACGAGCCCGCTGAATGGCCCAAGGCGTGGATCCAAAGCGAAACCCTAAGGCCCTGGCCGCCGCAGCATTAATTGCCCGAACGACAGTGCGGCGGGAAGCCAGCCCGGCGCGGCTTCCCGCCGCGCTTACGCACAACCGCACTCATTCGCAATTTCAACACACTATGATCGATTGCACAGTTTTAGCTCAGACATTGGTCAATAACCGAACTTTTGGGTAAGGTCGCCGCTCGTCTGAATCCCGTTTCTCGATGTTGGTAGTGGTCCGTCCGTTTATGAAATCTCCCCTGTCTTGCCTGTTGGCACCGCTTTGTCTTGTCTTTAGCCTGCTGTGCACTCCAGCTCAAGCGTCGGTCGACAACCCTGCCGAGCCCGAGCAGCGACTGTCCGTTATTGAGTTACAAGAGGAGTTGGGTCTGCTGGATCGACTGGATGCCAACGTATTTGCCCGTGCCTACCAGCGCTATCTGGAGACCAATGGCAAGCGTAAGCCATTGCTGACCATCATCGACTATTCGAAGCCTTCTACCCAAAAGCGCTTCTTTGTCATCGATATGGACAAACGGCAACTGCTGTTCGACACCTACACCACCCATGGCGTCAACAGCGGCTACCTGTTTGCCAACGACTTTTCCAATATCGTCAACTCGCGCCAAACCTCGCTAGGCGCCTTTTTGACCGACGATACCTACTATGGTGGCAACGGTTATTCACTGCGGATGGATGGGCTGGATCCCGGCATCAACGACAACGCCCGCCGCCGCTATATCGTGATCCACGGTGCCGACTACGCCAACCCAGCGCTGATCCACCAGCAAGGTCGTTTAGGCCGCAGCTGGGGCTGCCCGGCGCTGCCACAGGACTTGGCGCGAAAGGTGATTGACACCATCAAAGGCGGCAGCCTGATCTACGCCCACGGCTAAGGGTGAAACGGCGGTTCAGGGCTTTTCGAAAAACAGCGTGATCCGCCCCACCTCCACACCAAATTTAGACAGCCTCGCCAGGTTGAACAGCCGGTGGCTGTCCTGGCGATACATCCAGTCATTCAGCGTAATGTCATAGCTGGTGTCCCCCACCGGAATACGCAGAGTGTATTGCCAGTGCAGGGCGTTGCCCGCCACCCGCCCGACCGCTTGGCCAATGACATCCGGTGCTGTGCCGCGATAGCTGCCGTCGGCTTGGCGAACGATGGTCCAAGTCCGCTGCTGGGTTTCACCATCATCAAACACAAAATCCTCCGCCAGCACCAAGGTGTCCGCCGTCACCGTACCGACTAAGGCCACCTCAAAGCGCCGGGTTTGTTTGCCGCTGCGATCCTGCAACATGCCCCACGCCGTACTCTGGCCCTCAAAGAAACCAAACAGATCAAACGCCGGCGTCGTGTCCTGATAATCCTCCAGCGACGCAGAGCAACTGAGCAGTAAGCCAAGTGACAGAGTCAGCATCACGTTGCGTAACCAAACTTTCATGATGATCTCCTAGCTCAAGAGTGGCCCAACAACTGTCGCCGCAGCTTGGGGTAGGCGGTGTCGGGTGACAGCCAGATCTGCAGAAACTGCTGGCTCAATTGCGGATCATCAATGGTGCCCAACAGCGTGCGCTCCAGATAGAATCGACCCTGCCCAGACTCGATGGCAAAGATCAGCCGGTCGCCTTTGCGCACGTCCGGCCACAGCTGCGCCAGTCGCGCCAACCATCGCTGGCGCCGTTCGCCGTCGATCCCCAAGTGCTGCCACTGCTTATCGGTCGCCTGGAGCAAAGCTGCACGGTCGATGTTGCGCCGATAGTGGATCACCAGCGCCACGTCCCGCTCCACCCCAAGAAATTCGCCATCAGGCGCGCGTAACTCGGAGTCATACAGGGTCCAAAAGCCCCATTTCAGCCGCGCCTGGCCGACACTGGGCCATTGCATCCAAGAGTGCCCAGCGTCGCTGCGACCGGCGGTGGACGGACTGTCCAGCTGGGTATTGGCACTGACACCCAGCACCAAGAACAAACTCAGCGCCACGCCAGCCAACCAAGAGCTCACTGTCTTCATCATGCCTCCTCGCCCGGACGCACCCTGTGTGCGCAGGCTCGCCGACTATCTGACTGCATCGCCCGGCGCAGCCCCGCCTGAATGGCCAAGGTGAGCAAAAACCACTCCAGCCATAACAGCGACAGGGTGGGCACCAACCCCATCGGCCAGGACACCGCGCCCAAGCGCACCCCGGCCCAATAACTCATCGCACCAGCACATGCGCCGATCAGCGCCAACCAGTGACTGGGCGCCGCGACCACGACCCGTCTCAGCGCCCAGGCATAGGTGCCAAACCCCAGCCATAACACCAGCAGCCACCCAGGCAGCTGCTCGAAGCGAAACACCCCGGCCTGAGTCCACAGGCTATCTAGCCCCACCCCGACTAAGGCGATCGGCAAGGCCCACAGGCCTGCCCGTGGCCAGCGCAGCCATACCGCCGCAAGTCCCAACAGCAAGGGCCAGTCCCACTGCCCCCACACCGCCAGCAGCCAGAAGCCATTAAACGCCGTGCTGGTCAACACCAGATCCCGCGCGCTCATGGTCTTAGCTCCGCCAGCCAGGGCGACTGAGCAGCAGCTGCACCGCACTGACGGTTCGCTCGGCAAACCCGCCCTCGCAATAGCTCAGGTAGTAGCGCCACATCCGAATGAAACGCTCGTCATAGCCTAAGGTTTTCAGCTCCTCGACACTGTGATTGAAGCCCTGATGCCAATCCCTCAGTGTCTGGGCGTAATCCATCCCCATATCGCGCAGATCCCGCACCACAAAATCGCTGTGCTGGGTCAGAGTCCGGTTCAATCGGGTCAACGACGGTAGGAAGCCACCGGGGAAGATGTACTTCTGGATAAAATCGACGCCCCGGCTGTAGCTGGCATCTCGCTGATCGGCGATGGTGATCGACTGCAGCGCCATCAGTCCCTCGGGTTTGAGCAGCGACTGACACTTGGCCACATAGGTATCGAGGTACTCCTTGCCCACCGCCTCGATCATCTCAACCGACACCAGCTTGTCGTAGTGACCGGTCAGATCGCGATAATCCTGCAGCAGCAGGGTGATCCGATCCGACAGCCCGGCCTGCGCGATCTTGTCCTTTGCCCAGGCGTGTTGCTCCTTGGATATGGTGGTGGTCGTCACCCGGCAGCCATAATGCTGCGCCGCGTGGATCGCCATCGCCCCCCAGCCCGTACCGATCTCCAGCAGGTGATCCTCAGGCTGAAGCCGCAACAACTGACACAAGCGATCCATCTTGTTGATCTGGGCCTGCGCCAAGTCCTCGTCGCCGCTCACATACAAAGCCGACGAGTACAGCATGTTGTGATCGAGAAAGCGCCGGTACAGTTCATTGCCCAGATCATAATGCGCCGCGATGTTCTGTTGTGCTTGGCGTTGATGGTTGCGGCGAAAACGGTGGGTCAGCTGATCTTTCAGTTTGACCGCCCAGCCCACACGCGCCTCGAGCTGATCCAGCACCGCCAGATTGGCCGCCAACACCCGCACCACCTGGGTGAGATCCGGCGAATCCCACCAGCCATCCATATAGCTCTCACCGGCGGCAATGCTGCCCCCTCGCAGAACGCGCTGGAAGAAACCCGCATGGTGCACCACGACCTGGCCGGTCAATGTCCCATCCAATGTTCCAAATTCATGGCGCGTGCCATCCGGCTCCGTCAGGATCAGGCCGCCACTGCGCAATTGCCCCATCACCGACAGCACCAGTGATCGGGCCGCTTTGTCGGACCAACGGCTGGGAGCGCTGAGCTGGGTTGCTTCACTGCTTATCATCGTTGTGCCTCACTCTTGTCTGCGGGTTTGCTGGATGGATGGGAGTAAAAGGGTGCACGCTTGCACCAGAGCTTGAACGCTTGCCAGTAGATCCCCATCACCACCTTCAGAGTCATCACCGGCGTGGCCACCATCAACTGCGCCAATCGCCGGCCGGTAAACGGCTCGGGTTTGAGCTGCAAGGTGGCGTCGAATACCGTCTGTTGCTGGGGATCCTCCACCGCCAGATCCAGCAGGATCCGCGGCTCTGGGGAAGATACGCGCCAGCGGTAGTTCTGGTTCATTGGATTAAACGGCGACACGTGAAACGCCTTGGGGCAATGCCAATGGGCCGCGTGCCATCGCGGCGCGGCGGGAACAGCGTAGCAATGCCGCTGGTTCCACGGCGTGTTGCTGACCTCCACCAAAGTCTGCTGCCAAACGTCGTTGTCGTCATACAGATAGAACAGATTGATGGGGCTGAAATACAGGCCGAAGTAGCGCAGCTGACACAGCAGCATCACCCGTCCGCTCAGGCGCTCGCCGGTCAGCTCGAAGATCCGCTGCTGCGCCGCGTGTTTCAGCACGCCGCCGCTTTGAAGATAATCGCTGCGCAAAAAGCGCGCCGGGTGAAACCAGCGCCGACCAAAGCCGGGGATCTGCCGGGACAAGGCGTCGATCTCATCCAAGTCCAACAGCGGCATAAACAGCGGATAATGGAAGTGATGGGCCACCGGTGTGTAACGCCGATGCCGCACGATACCGACACACAGACGGCTGTGGCGTGGTTGCGTCGCCGTCATAGCGCCACCCACTTCGGCTCTGGCTGGGCCGACTCATCCAGCCCCTGCAGGGCGCTCACCACGTCCATCCCGCTGCGAATGCCATCCTCATGAAAGCCGTTGTACCAATAAGCGCCGCAGAACCAGCTGCGCCGGTGGCCGTTGATCTCATGACGTCGGCTCTGTGCCCGCGCGCTGTCCGCAGAGAACATCGGGTGGGCGTAATGAAAACGCCGCAGGATCCGCTCGGGATCGATCTTATCGGTCTGGTTTAGCGTCACGCAGAAAGTCTCCGGTGCGCTGATCCCCTGCAGGATATTCATGTTGTAGGTCAGGGTCGCTTGGCGATGATCGCGATGGACCCCGTTCTCGAACGCCTCGCCCAGATGGTAGTTCCATGCGGCCCACGCCTTGCGCCGCCGTGGCAGCAAGCGTGTGTCGGTGTGCAGCACCACTTCGTTATTTTGATAGGGCATGGCCGATAAGATCGCCCGCTCCGCTTCGCTGGGATCGGCCAGCAGCGCCAACGCCTGATCGCTGTGACAGGCGAAGATCACCTGATCAAATCGCTCCACGCCCGCTGCGGTAGTCAGCTCTACCCGATCGGCCCATCGCTTGACCTGCTGCACCGGTGTTGCGGTTCGGATCCGCGCTCCTAGCTGTGCTTGCACCTTGCGAACATACTCGCGCGAGCCGCCGGGGATCACCGACCACTGCGGCCGATCCTTCACATCCAGCAGACCGTGATTAAGGAAGAAGCGCAGGAACAGCGCCAACGGGAAGCCGCGCATGTCGGTCAGGCTCGACGACCAGATCGCCGCCCCCATCGGCAGGATATAGTTGTCACAGAAATCGGCACCAAAGCCATGCTGGTGCAGAAACTGGCCTAAGGTGCCCAACTCGGTGTGATCCACCGCCGCCTTCGCCAGCCGGTTAAAGCGCAGGATCTCGGCGATCAGGCGATAGAACCGCGGGCGCAACAGGTTGCGCCGCTGGGCAAACAGGGTACTGAGACTGTGGCCGTTGTACTCCAGCGCCGCCTCATCGTTACGCACACTGAAACTCATCTCACTGGGCTGACCGCTCAGGCCCAGATCAGCCAAAAAGCGCTCAAACAACGGATAGGTGCGGTCGTTGAACACAATAAAGCCGGTATCGATGGCGTAATCGCCACTGACCACCGACACGTCCACCGTGGCGGTATGGCCCCCAACATACCCATTGGCCTCAAACACCGTCACCTCGTGCTGCGGATGCAGATACCAGGCACTGCTTAGGCCGGAAATACCGCTGCCGATAATCGCGATCTTCATCTATTGCTCCCTGTCATGCGTAAGGCCAATGCACGTTGCCAGCCGATGGGCAGCAAGCGGATCAGCTTCAATAGTCCGGTAAAACGCCGGGGGAAATGGATCTCACTGCGGCGCTGGGCAATGCCCCGCCGCATCGCCTGTGACGCCACCTCGACGCTGACGCGCATCGGCATGGCAAAATCGTTCTTGTCGGTCAGCGGCGTTGCCACAAAGCCGGGACACACCAAGCTGACATCCACCTGCTGGGCGGCCAGATCCACCGCCAGCGTATGCGCCAGATAGGCCAGTGCGGCCTTCGATGCGCCATAGGCCTCGGCCCGGGGCAACGGCATATAGGCGGCACTGGAGCCCACCAGCACCAAGTGGGTGCCGGCGACAAAGCGCGATTGCAGCGCCTCGATCACGTGCAACACGCCAAACAGGTTGATGTCGAACACCCGCCGAAACAGCGCTGCGTCGATCTGGCCGCGTTCGATGTACTCGCAGTTACCGGCGTTGAGGATGATCAGATCCGGCATCGACGTCAGGCTCGCCATCGCCGTCTGAACCGCTTCCGGCTCCGTCGCATCAAACGCCAGCGTCTCGATCCGCGCGCTGTGTTGCTGGATCTGCGCCAAGCGCGCACTATCGCGGCCACAAGCCACCACCTGCCAGCCCGAATCGGCATAATCTCTAGCCAACTGCGCGCCGATCCCAGAGCTGGCACCGGTGATCAATACCCGCTTCATTGGCCCAGCCTCGCTTTGACAAAGCGCACCGCCGAGCCCAGCAGCGGCACCGCTTCATACAACATCTCACCCAGATCAAAATAATCGCGATGACTGATGATCAAGCCATCCGCAAACGTCAGCCGGGTGATCCCCGCAACCGTTCGCATCCGCCCCTGCGCCAAACGCGGGTGGGCAAAGTGCATGGTCCATTGCACAAACGCCTGATCGTCATCGCTCATCTGCTGATGGATCTCAAACCGACAGCTGAGGATCTCCGCATAGAGTTGCGCAAAGTAACGCTCCAGCGCGGGCAGGCCTTCGATGCGATGGGCCGGATCCTCAAATCGGATCAGCGGATGGTAGATCTGCGCCAGCAGCGCCAGGTTGTCCCGATCCAGCTGTTGATATATCTCAATAAACCGCGTCATCAGATCCGGCTGCGCCGCCCGATGCTCTGTGATGATCTGCTGCATTACATTCCCCTTGCCTTCGCGGCCTTAAAAGTTTCGATGGCGGCCCGTCGGGCCTGGCTGTGATCCACCATCGGCGGCGGGTAATCCAAGCGCGCCGCACCGGGCCAACGATGCGGCTGATGGATCTCACCCATCGGCACATCGGCCAACTCAGGTAACCAGCGGCGGATAAAGCTGCCATCGGGATCAAACCGCTGACCCTGGGTGGTGGGATTGAAGATCCGGAAATAGGGTTGCGCATCGGTGCCGGTCGACGCGGCCCACTGCCAGCCACCGTTATTGGCCGCCAGATCACCGTCGATCAGATGGGCCATAAACCAGCGCTCGCCATGCTGCCAGTGAATGAGCAGATCCTTGGTCAGAAAGCTCGCCACGATCATCCGCAACCGATTGTGCATCCAACCGGTGGCCAACAGCTGACGCATCGCGGCGTCGACAATAGGAAAACCGGTTTGCCCCTGCTGCCAACGCGCCAACCCGGCGGGATCGTCCCGCCAAGCCACATGCCGGCTCCAGCCATGGAACGGCTGCGCCCGACTCAGGCGGGGAAATTGCGCCATCAAATGGCGATAGAACTCGCGCCATATCAACTCATTGAGCCAAGCAAACGCGCCGCTCTCCTGCACCTCCCAGCAGTCTGGCTGGGCCAACGTCAATGCCGCCAAGCACTGGCGCGGCGACAGCATGCCCAGCGCCAGATAGGGCGACAGACCACTGGTGCCGTCGATGGCGGGCCGGTCTCTATCCTGCTGATAATCCACCACGCGCTGCTGACAAAACGCCTGCAACTTGTGCGACAACGCGGCGTCATCCACCGGCCACGCCGTGCTGTCTTTGAGCGGATAAGCCAAGGCGGTAAACTCTGACGCGATCGCCGAAGGCGCTGTCCTCGCCGCAGGCTCGGGCCGCACAGTCAGCGGCGCGAGCTGCAGCCGCTCAAGCCAACGCTTGCGAAACGGCGTAAACACCTTGTAGGGCTGGGCACTGCCGGTCAAAACGGTCCCCGGCGCCAGCACGCAAGCGTCCTGCAGGCAATGAAACTCGACGCCGCGCCCTGCCAGTTCCAACGCCAATTGCCGGTCGCGCTGTCCTTCATTCCACTGATAGGCTTGGCTGCAGAACACGCCAGCCACCGACCACTGCTGGCACAGCGACAGCAGCGTCTCACGCTGCCCCGTCAGCGTCTGCGCCTCACGCACAACCAGCGGAATGTTGAGCCGCGCTAGGATCGGCTTCATCTGCTGCAGCCGGCGCTGGATCAGATCCGCCTGGATCGGCGCCATGTCATGTTCCCCCCAGCTTTGCTGCGCCGACAGGTACACCGCCACCACCTCCGCGTTGTCCGCACAGGCCTGGCTCAGTGCCGCGTTGTCGACGGTGCGCAGATCGTCCCGGATCCACCACAGATTGCGTTGCGTCATGCTATGTCCCCCTGCGCGAGCAATGACAGCTCGTCCTGATGAATGGTGGCAACACTGCCCAGCAGGCGCAGCTCGCAAGGCTGGGCCGTCAACAACCGCTGCAGCTGAGTCCATGCCGCCGGCGTCAGGCGCCGCTCGCCGGTCACCACCAGCAATGGCGCATCCATCGCCGCCAACATGGACTTCAGTCCATCCAATGTTGGGGTGATCGGCGCCAGCAGCGTCGGTTGCAGCCCTTGGCTCATCAACTCCAGCGCCGACAACCACAGCTCAGCACCGCACTGTGAGTCAAAGCTGATCAGCAGCGCCGGACGGCCGCCGCGCTCCCGCGCTCCCGCCAACAAAGCGCCGCAGCGCTCGATGAGCACCCCTTGCCACAACGCCTGCGTCACCGCCGCCACCGCCTCAGGCAAAGTGGCGAGATAGGTCTCGATCGGGGCGATCAGCTGCTGTCGGTACACTGGCAGCGGGTAGTGCTTCATCACCTCTATCAGCCCACGCTCCAACCTGCGCCGATCAAGCCCATCGAGCGTCGCCTTCACCGCGTCCAACTCCTCTAGCGCCTCACGCCCGGGCGGTAACGACTCCCCCGCCTCTATCAATGGCCGTACCTTGCCGATCGACACGCCCCGCTCCAGCCAACTTAGGATCAGGCGGATCCGCGCCAGATCCTGCGGCGCGTACAGCCGATGCCCCTGCGCCGTCCGCTCAGGCTTGAGCAAGCCATAACGCCGCTGCCAGGCCCGCAAGGTCACGGGATTCACTCCGGTGAGCTCACCCACTTGGGTAATGGTTAATCGTGCCTCAGACGTGCTTGACCCGCCGCTCACAGCGGACAGCGCAGCTTGAGGTGTTGTGGATAGGGCGCCAGATAGGCTTGGCGCTGCAGATAGGAGTTGGGGTAGGCGCGCAGATAATGGTTGAACAGGATCAGCGCGGCCAGCAGCGGCAGGTTGCCCTGGCGATATTCGGCGATCACCTGAGTCAACTCCTCCTTCTCCCGCGCGTTCAATGCGCGCTTAAAGTAGCCCTGCAGATGTTGCAACACATTGGTGTTGCTGCGGCGGTTGGCCCGCTGTTTCAACGCATTCATAAAGGCGAGCCGGTACTCAATAAAAAAGTCTTCCAGCGCAGTTTGGTGGATCTGAGCCACCATTTGGCCCAGCGCGCGGTAAGCCACCGGCGAGTGAGCCATCAGGGTGTACTTGTAACGGCTGTGAAAGTCGATCAGAGCCCGGCGGCTCAGGGTTTGGGTCGACTGGTACAGATCATGGAGGGCAAACACCCGCAGCACGAAGTTTTCCCGCAGAACCGGATCATTGAGTCGGCCATCTTCCTCCACCGGCAACCAAGGCATCATCGTCATCAGTTGCTCGGTAAACAGACCGCGGCCGCCGCCCTCTTTGCTCTGACCATTGGCCAGATGCACCTTCACCCGCTCCATCCCGCAGGAGGGCGACTTGGCGCAGACGATATACCCGCATAACTCACTCATCGACGCCACCTTCTGCCGGGAGAAGGCGATCATCTTATCGGTCAGATCAAGCTCAGACTTGTTGCGGGTGATCAAACGGATCTCACCGTCGATCTCGGACAAACGGATCGCCGGACGGGGGGCATTCATCCCGATGGCCATCTCAGGGCACACCGGGTGAAAGCGAAAATGCTGACTTAGCTGATCGGTGACAAACACACTGCGTTTATGGCCACCATCAAACCGAACCTGCTGACCCAAAACACATGCGCTGATCCCAACGGGAATGTTCATCATTGTCGCCTCTGCTGATCGTAAGTTGTACACACTTGAGCCTTTGTACAACCCACAACCGCATCGGGATCACATTTATTTTTCTTTTTTCACCGACTCACATACCCAGAGCGTTTAGCGATGCGCCGCCAGAGCGGCCAACCCCTGCTGCAATGCCTGCTGCAGCGCCACGCTGTCCGCTTCGTCACCGGAACGCTCCAATTGCGCCGCCGCCTGCGCCGCCTGGCGCATCGCCAGTGCGCCACAGGCGCCCTTGATCTTGTGGCCGAGCGAGCGCCACTCGGAGGGATCACCGTTGGCCAACTGTTGCTGCAACGCCTGCAACGCCGCCGTCATTTGTGCCAAACGCGCCGCCCCCAGCACCTGACGATCGGCCTGCCACTGGGCCCAGTCGATCAGCGGCAACGCCCCATCGGGGCTTGCATCAGCGCTGGGCTGAGCACTGCCCAGCAACAACGCCTGATGCAGACTGGCCAAGCGCAGCGGCTTTCCGACAAAGCCATCAAAGCCCGCCTGCAGGAACCCCTGCACCTGACTGTCAAACACATGGGCTGACATGGCAATGCAGGGCAGCTCGGCGCCATAACGACGTTGATGCGCCGCCTTCAGCGCCCGCTGCAACGTCTGACCATCGCCGTCGGGCAGATGGATATCGACCAATGCCCGGGCAAAGGCCTGGCGACCGACGTGCTCACGCGCCTCGGCGGCGCTGCCCGCCAGTTGCCAGTCCGAGCCCTTGGGGCCATACCCCAGCTTGGCCAGATACCCCTCCAACACCAACACATTGGTGGCATTGTCCTCCACCACCAACAATGGGCTTGGCAAGGGCCCCGGTGCCGCGGCGCTCCCCTCTGCCGGGCGCGCTGCGGCACAACGGGGCAGCGCCAGGGTCAGAATAAAGCTGCTGCCCTCGCCCAGCTCACTGTGCACCTCCAGCTTGGCGTCCATCGCCTGAGCCAGCCGCTGACTGATCGCCAATCCCAGCCCCACGCCGCCCTCCCGTCCAGGCGCCAGCTGATGAAACGCGGTAAAGATCCGCGCCTGCTGAGCGGGCGTCAGTCCCGGGCCCGAGTCCGACACCACAAACTGCAGCCGATCCCTGTCCTGCAGGCGATGCAGCCGAGCCACGGACAGATCCACCCAGCCTTGCTCGGTAAACTTGATGGCATTGCCCAGCAGATTCAGCAGGATCTGACGCAGCTTGAGGCTGTCGCCGAGATACGCCTGCGCCCAATCGCCCTCGGCGGAGATCGTTAACGCCAAGTCACGCCCCCCCTCGGCGATCCGCAATGCCATCAGGCTCTCGATCTCCGCCAGCAGTGCCGTCAGATCAAACGGCTGTGGATCCAACACCAACTCGCCGGATTCGATCTTGGCGTGATCCAACACCTCGTTGAGCAGACTCAGCAGCCATTCACCGCTTTGCCGGATCACCTTCAGATAGGTGGCCTGAGTGGGATTGAGCTGACGATCATCGAGCAGCTCTGCGCTGCCGAGGATCCCATTCATCGGCGTGCGGATCTCATGACTGATGGTAGCCAGGAAGGTCGACTTGGCCCGATTGGCCCGCTCCGCCTCTTCCCGCGCCGCCGCCGTCGCCACCACTTCCTGCTCCAAACGGGCATTCACCTGCTTTAGCTCGCCGGTGCGTTGCTGCACCGTCTGCTCCAAGGTCTGTTGATGCGCCCGCAGCGCCCGCTCCGCCTCCCGCTTACTGCGCTCGGTGGCCTTAAAGGCCTTGATCGCCCCCGCCAAGCGGCTCAATTCATCGTCACCGGCGGCATCGACGCGCACGCTGAGATCGCCGCGGGACAGCGCCACCAAGGCATCGCTGAAGGCGACAATGCGCCGCACCACGCCTTGATAGACCCACTTCCACACCACCCAAGCGGCCAGTGTCATCGCCACAACACCAATCAATAACAAGGCCCAACGGGCCAGTTGATGGGCCTGTGATGATCGCTGCTGCGCTTGCGTCTGTGCCGCCTGCGCCTGTGCCAAGCGCCCGTCGATCGCGCCATTGAGCTCGGCAAACTGCTGATCGATCACGCTGCGCTGCCGGGCCACACTGTCCAGGATCTCTTGCCGCTGCTGCTGCCAGTCGAACAGGATCTGACCCTGTTCCAATCGCTGGGCCAGCGTCAGGATCAGCGCCGAGCGCTGCGGATCCGGTACCTGCTGGGCCTGCAACGGCAGATCCTCCACCAACGCCAGATACTGAGCCCGGCGCTGCGCTATCCGCTCCGCTTCGATCGGTAAGGTCAGCAGTTGGATCAATTGCTGTGCCGAGTGCTGCAGCTCCTGCATCCGCTGCAACTGGGCCAGATCCTGCTGTAGCAGCGCCGCCACATGCCGCGCCAGCTCAGGTCCCGGCTCCAATCCCAGGCTGCGCGCCACAATGGCCGTTTGCGCATTGCCCACCTGACTCTCCACCAATTCGGCCACCTGCGCGGCCGCAGCGACCAGGAGCGGCGTCTGCTGCGCCAGTTGCTGACTCAGCCGGTTGCGATTGTGCACATCCCGCGCCAGCGCATTAAGGCCATCGGGCAGGGTCGACACCAGCGGCAAAAAGCGCGATCCCGGCTCTGCCGCCAAGTCGCGCAACTGACGCGCCAGCTCGCCGCTCAGCCCGGATAGGATGGCCTGCAACCGCAGCGCTTCAGCCGGATCTTCCCCCTCCAGCAGCAGCTGAGAATGGAGCCCGATCCGGCTATGCAGCTGCGCCAAGGCCCGGGTCTTATTCAGTGCTGGGATCGTCCGCTCTAACAAGATCCGCTCGCCCTCGCTGATCCGCACCAAGCCAAACCAACCCACAGCCGCCGCCAGCGCCGAAAGCAGCGCCAACAAGGAAAAGGCCAGCAACAACTTGCCCGCCAGACTATTGGGTCGGATCACATGAAAAGCAGAGCGCACCGTAAAAACCGATTAAACTCAGGTTCAGATAGTGTAAGTCACTGAGTTGCTGAACGTGATCCCAACCTCGTTTTACCAAGCCACCACTCTCGCGCTGATACTGCTCAGTTCCAGCAGTGCAGCGGCCAGCGAACGCTGGCCCGCCCAAACCTGGCAGCCCGGTCAGGACAAACCCGCGAGCGCCAGCCAGTGGCAGCCACTGGCGCGGCTCGATGACACCGAAGCCCACTATCGGCTGTGCGCGCTCTACCCCCATCTGAAAGACTCCTATTGGCTCAGTATCCACGCCGGCATGCTTGAGCAGGCTCAGGCCATGGGGGTCGCGCTGATCAGCATGGACGCCGGCGGCTATCAGCAGCTGGACACCCAATTAGATCAGTTGGCCGAGTGCGAGCGACTGCAGGCCGACGCCATACTCTTGGGCAGCGTCAGCTACCGCCTCAGTGAGCCCGTCAAAGCCGCCGCTCGCCAGCGGCCGGTACTGGCCATCGTCAATGAGGTCGAGCCCGGTGTGGTACGCAGCACCATTGGCGTGCCTTGGCTGGCCATGGGGCAAAACCTGGCGCGTCAGCTCAACCAGATAGCCGCGCAGCCGCTGCAGGTACTGCTGATGCTCGGTCCCGTTACGCGCGGCGGCAATGCCTTCCTCTCCCGAGGACTGAAGTCGGATCTGCAGCCAAACGTCACGGTGATCGATGCCCTGAGCGGCGAAAACAGCCTGGCGATCCAACGGCGCCTGCTTCGCCAATATCTGGCTGCTCACCCCGCGCCGGATGTGATCGTCTGTGGTGCCGTGTGCGCGGAAATGGCGATGGCCGAGTTGGAGACAAGAGGGCTGTCGGTGCCGATCCTATCCAGCTACTTCAGCCACGCGGTATATCAGGGACTCAAGCAGCAGCGCTTAATCATGGCCAACTCAGATCAAATGAAGCTGCAGGGCCGCATGGCGGTGGATCTGGCCCTACGAGCGCTGCAAGGTGAAACCCTGCCCGCGGCATTAGGACCCGAGATCCTGACCGTAACACCCGCCACGCTGACCGAGCTGGGGGAAGAGACGCTGTCCGCCGCCGATTTTCGCGCTCAGTATCGGTGGCAGCCGGAATGACTCACGGCGATGAAGGCGCTCGACTCTGACCAAGTTCATAGACAAATGACAGCATCCCCTCAGCCGTCGGGGCCGCCTGACGAAACCCCAACCCCGTCAGCAAACGCCTCGACGCAACATTGTCCGGCGCCACCCCAGCCACCAGCTCATTCACGGCTTGATGTCGGTGACACCAAGCCAGCAATCCGCGCAGGCTCTCTTTGCCCAACCCTTGGCCCCAGTGCGCTTCGCCCAGCAGATAGCCTAAGTGGGCCGTGTCGGAGTTGGGCTGTTGATAGAGGAACACGAACCCCAGAAGCGTACGCGCGCTTTGGTCATGGATCGGCAAAAGGACACTGTCCTGCTGCATCCGTTCAAACCAGATCTGAGCCTGCTCCTGAGTTTTAATGCCCTGAAAATAGGGCGGCAACTCCGCTACAACGGCGGATGACAGCAGTGTTACCAGGCGGTCGAAAAAGTCATCTCGAGCGGAGCGCGAGGCCGGTAAAGCGATGGGGGCGACGGACAGCCGAGACGTCTCAAATGCGCAGTGCGCCAAGGAGGTGTTCATACCTGGATGTGCTCAATTCAGAGTTAAGACGAGGAGACAGCAGCAGCAAACAGATAGCCTTCGCCGTGCACGGTGACAAACAGCTTGGGCCAGTCCGGCTCCCCCTCCATCTTGGCGCGCAAGCGACGGACCAGCACATCAATGGTGCGCGTGGCCGGGGCATCGACCCGATGGGAGATCAAGTTCATCAAGCGCTCTCGCGGCATGATCTGCTGGGGATGCTCGACAAACGCCTGCAGCAATTCAAATTCTGCGGTGGTCAACGCCAAGGGGATCGCATCACGGCTAAGCTGACGCGCCTGCGGCGCCAACACCCAACCGGCAAACTCACAACGGCTAACATCCACGCGAGCGGGCGCCTGTCGAGCCAAACCGATCCGCCACAACAGATTTTTCACCCGCACCAGCAACTCTCGCATCTCCACCGGCTTGGTGACATAGTCATCAGCGCCCATCTCCAGGCCGACGATCTTATCCACCGCATCGTCCCGCCCCGTAACCAGGATGATCCCCACCGTCGACTGACTGCGCAGCTCCCGGGTCAGCAGCAACCCATCCTCGTCGGGCAGATTGACGTCCAGCAGCACCAGATCCACCGCCTGCTGCGCCAGCACGGTGCGCATAGCTGCGGCGCTATCGGCCGAGCACACCCGGTAGCCAGCGCGCTCAAAATAGCCCTGATGACGCAGGCGAACTACCTCATCATCTTCGACAACCAGAAGTGTGGCTTGCTGACTCATTGAATTCCCAAACTAAAGTTTTTTGACACTGAAAGATCATGCCTCGCTCACGAACGCCGCTCAAGGTCTAATCTTAAGGTAGTCGCGGCGATCAGAGTCGACAAACCGTCAACGCCGTGCGACTTTGAACATCCATAACAAGGAAGAATAACGATGACCTCATTGCGTCAACATGCCTTTAACGTCATGCAGGATCTGCAAAAACTGCCGCTGGAGGGTTCCGAGTCGCTGGCTCGGCGACAACGCGACTACCTAGCCTTAATGGCTCAACACCTAGGCCTATCGGTCCAACCCAATCACCCCACGCCGTTTGCCGCCGATGAGCCCAGCCAACAGCCGCTGGCCGACGCGTTCAACCAACGTGCCACCCATTACCGTCAGCTACACCAGTTCCAATTGGCGCTGCTGCACGCCATTCGCCAGTGCGGCAGTCACAGCCAGCCGATGCAGGTGTTGGTGGTGGAGCCGGGCCCGATCGGCGCCATCGTCCTGCCCGTATTGCTGCTGCTTCGCCCCAATCGCGTGCAATTAACCCTGCTGGAGCCCGATGCTGAAGCACTGGCGTCGCTCAAACGCTTACTGCTCGCGCTGGATCTGGGCGATTGCGTGCAAGCCCTGCATCACACCACACCAGAAACCTGGCAGCCCGAAGCGCAACAACGCTTTGATCTGATCCTCGCCGAGCCAAGCCAACCACTGCTGCAGCACGATCCCTACCTGGCCCGCCTGCAACATCTGGCCCAATACCTCACGCCGCAGGGCCAGCTGCTGCCCCAAAGCATCCTGATGGACGCCTGGCTGATCGGCCGTCATGACAACGTTCGCTCCGAGCACTGGTATCCACTCGGCGGCTTTTTCACCCTAGACCGCTATGCCGTGGATTTTATGGCGCAACAGGCACAGCCCGACATCGGGGGAGAGTTACCCAGCTTCCACGACTGTCAGCCCGAGCAGTTGGCGCTGACCACCGAGCTACAATTGTTCGATAACCTGTGGCTAAAGGGCGCCCAGTCCCCACTGACGCACACCCAGTTCCACGACGTCAGCCAATTTAAACGGCTCAATCAGGTCCGATTCCAATACCGCTGGCCCGAGCAGCGTTTTGCCTTCAACTGCAGCGGCGACGCAATGACGCAGACCAACAAGGCGTCGCAGGGACAGAGCGGCTAATTTGGGCTCGACACACATGACGCTCACGGACATCGCTGGCTCAGTCATGTCCATGAGCGCCAAGGTGGCCGATAGGTAAACACACAAAACCCTGCCTCATCAACAAACGCCCTGAGTTAGCACTGCCCTGTCAGTTTCGTCCTATGTCGCTATGGGGTAGGCAGCGTGCAAAAGCACGGTTACTGACAATGACAACCAAGCCAATTAGCTCAAAATTCCGAGCTTAGCTGGCACGTCCCACTCCAACACCTCACGCAGCCAGAAGAACATCCGCGCTATCAGTACCCGCAGCCGCTGCGGTTTATCCGCACCTAGCGAGCTCACTTTTGCGTGCTTCAACCTAAACTGCGCCCTCATCAAACGACCGCGTGTTTTACCGCAAGCCGCAGACCACAGCACACTAGCCGAGCTAAGCGTCATCCTTTGTTGGCACGGGCAACGTCAGTAACGTCAGCGCTCTCTGCCAGTGGGCTAACAAGGTTTCAATATCCTGCGGCGCGATCACCCAAGTCTGAGTGTTGTCCAAAGGATGGCACTGCAGCGACTCGCCGCACCACAGTGCCTGATCGATCCATAGCGTCACCGCCTGGTCAGGATCATTGATCAGCGCCAGCAAGGACACGTGGCCGGGCTGGACACCAAGGTATCGCTCCAGCCGCTCGGCCGAGGCAAAGCCCAGGCGCGACAGTGACATCTGTTTCGATAGAGCTTTGAGATCCACCGCCTTGTCCGGTGTGGTGATCAGCAAAAAGTGACGTTTACCATAGTTATCTCTGAGAAACAGATTCTTGGTACGCAGACCGGTGCGCACCAATTGCAGCCGATCGGCTTCCTGACAATTGTGCAGTGGCGGATGTTGATAGGCCTGATAGGCGATGCTCAATTGGTCGAGCAGGGAGGCGATCATAACGGGGAAACAGTAGCAGAAACGATGAGCGCCACCTTACCCCAAGGCAAGGTGGCGCTCAACCGGCCACACAACTCAAGCGCTCATGCTCAGGCCCAGCTGCCACATATAGCCACTAAACAGCACCAGCAACACACCCCCACCGGCGCGGCTGAGGGTATAGGACCCGTCCCGACCGTTCATCTGGCCACGCTGGCGCAGCACGGCGGCGAAGAACATCAGCCCCACCACCGCGGTCAGTCCCGCCATGGCAGGCACATCCCGAGCCATCACCGGGGCGGGCAGTTGCAGACCGTTGCCCAGCAATGCCGGAAACGCAATGACCCCCAACAGGTTGAAGATGTTGGAGCCGATCACCGTGGCAAAGGCGATGTCATGCAAACCGCGCCGTACCCCGGCCACCGCCGCAGCCAGCTCCGGCAGACTGGTGCCAAAGGCGATCACCGTCAGGCCGATCACCAGCTCGCTGATCCCCGCCGCCCGGGCCAATTCCACCGCGCCCCACACCATCACCTGTGACGAGCCCAGCAGCAGCGCCAGCATCAACACTGTCTCCAGTGCCGCCCGAGCTTTGGAGATCGCAAGAAACTCCAGCGCCTCCGGCTCCGCCTCGCCGTTTATGACGCAACGACTTAAGTAAAAGCAGTAAGCCAGCAGCGCCGTCAGCAAAATAACACCGTCCCAGCCAGCCAACTCGCCGTTAGCCATCAACAGCGCGACCAACGCCATGGCCAGCACCAAAATAGGGAACTCTTTCTGGATAAAACGTGAATGGGCGATCAAAGGCGTCACCAACGCACATACACCCAGAACCAAGCCGACGTTCATGATGTTAGAACCGATGCCATTGCCCACCGACAAGCCCTCGGCGCCGTTCAGTGCCGCCACCGCGGACACCAGTAGCTCTGGCGCCGAGGTGCCAAAGGCCACCACCGTCATACCGATAAACACCAGAGAAGCGCCACTGTGTTTGGCTAAGGTCGCCGCGCTGGCGATCAGGCGATCGGCGCTAAGCGACAGCACCACAAAACCGGCCAACAGAGCCAACAGGGGGAACGCAAGAGAGAACATACTGGAAAGTCCGAGGCGAGGGCTGAAAGTACACGAATGATCCCACGCCCAGCCCTCGCAATTGGCGCGATATCACTCGAGTCTCGCCTGATCGTCATCGCCAAATTACTGGATGACTGACTGGATGTGCCACGGTCGAACGACCAATGATGTTGACACAACCTCCCGCTTTTTCGGCGCAGGATGGCTACTCCCTCAAATGGAAGCGGGCATTATAGCCATCCCAAGCGGCGTTGCAATCCCTTGTTTGCTGCCCGTGCTCCTTGCTACCTTGGTACGCATTCATCAAGGAGGAACACGCATGATCACCCTGCACGGCTACCCCCGCACCCGCACCACCCGCGTCGCCTGGCTATTGGAAGAGCTGGGTCTGGATTGGCAATACCAACTGGTCGATCTGGCCAAAGGCGAGCACAGAGGCAAGGCCTTCCGTAGCCTCAATCCCAGGGGCCGGGTGCCCGCCCTGCACGACAGCGACAGTGAGGCTCTGCTGACCGAATCCGTCGCCATCTGCCTCTATCTGGCAGAAAGATATGGTAACGGACAGTGGTTGCCGCAACCCGGCAGCGCCGAGTCCGGCCGGCACCATCAATGGCTGAGCCTGATCACCGCCGAGCTGGAGCAAGCCCTGTGGCTGATGGGCAAGCACAAGTTTGTGTTGCCGCCGGAGCTGCGCATTCCGGTCAACGTCCAGTTTGGTGCCGATGAATTTGCCAAACTGCTGAGCGAGGTGGACGACGAACTGCCAGAGCAGGGCTTCCTGCTGGGCGATCGGATCAGCGTGGCCGATATCCTGATGGCACAAACCCTCAACTGGGCCCAGGCCTTCAAGCTACCGCTGACCGACAAGGCCGAATCGTTTCGTGCGCGGATGTACGCCCGACCCGCGATGCAGCGGGTGCAACAAAGGGAGGCGGCGGTCCTGAGCGACTCAGAGCACTAAACCGGCACTCAGCGTGACTCAGACTGCCTGAGTCACGCGCTGTCGAGCGTTAATCGCCCAACCCAAAACGCTTGGCCGATTAACGCAAACGGCTTGCGGTGACTTGAGCCAAGGCAGCATTCCCACAAGCACGCCCGACCTAGCAACAACAAGACGTGGCAATAACCCGTGTGGTGCAGACAAGCGGAGAGTCCATAACATGACGGATGCGAAACTGATTGTGGTGCTAAAAACCTGCATCGCTCTGGGGCTGCTGCTGATCTTACTCGGCCTCTACTTCCACAACTTCAGTGACACCATCGAAGCCATGGGCGTGCAGGGGATCATCATCAGCGCCGGGTGCGTCGCTTGTGGCATGGCGCTGTCACTGCCCACCAAGATGTACCTGACCTTTATTCTGGTGAAGCGCGAAGCGGAGAAACGGCAACAACAGTAATGACCCCCGCTCAGTCGCCTCCTAACAGCCGTACCTCAATGAGCCGCCATAAAGCCAAAAGCCGCTCCCCCGTATGCCTCGCCATCCAGCCGCCTGTCGTTCTGTCCTATCGTTGGTCTCAGCCAGCGCTGAGCTCACGACCATCTTCATCACTCTCCTCATCACTGCCCTCACCATTGCCCTGTCGTTTTGACCCTACCCACTTCTGGGTTGGCTTAGGGCTTCTACGTCGCCGGCCGTGACCCACAACTTAAAGCCACGTAAACCTTTGCCAAGTTAACTGCCTGTCCGCTTGGGTAATGGTAACGTCGGCAGCCACATGCCCTATTCAACAATGGAAGAGTGAAAGACCATGCTGCCATCACCAAAGCGCGCCCTGCCCTGGGCCATCGCCACCACCTTGCTGGGTACCAGCGCCATGGCTCAGGCCGAAGAGCGCGATCACCTCAACTTTGTCTGGATCGTGGCGGACGATCTGGGCTACGGCGACACCGGTTTCAATGGCTCGACCGAGATCCTCACCCCCTATATGGATCAGATCGCCGAGGCCGGCGTGGTGATGTCCACCGCTTATGTTTCCGCGCCGGTTTGCGGCCCATCCCGTGCCGGTTTCCACACCGGCCGTTACCAGCACCGCTTTGGCTATGAAGGCAATGGTGGACGTAAGTGTCAGGACTGTGGCACCGCAACCAACGAATTGATGATCCAGGAATACCTGCAAACCCAAGGCTATTACACCGGTCTGGTCGGCAAATTCCACGACGGCAAAGACGAGGAATTTCAGCCCTACAATCGCGGCTTCGACGAATACTTCGGCTTCAACAACGGCGCCCTGGGCTACTGGGTTGAAGACAACGAAAATGGCATGCTGCGCCGCAATGCCACGCCCGTCGAGCGGGAAGAGGAATACCTGACCGACGCCTTTGGCCGGGAGTCTGTCGACTTCATTCGCCGCAACGCCGACAAGCCCTTCTTCCTCGAAGTGGCCTTCAACGCCCCCCATGCTCCGATGCAGGCTCCGGATGAAGATATGGCCCGATTCGAACACCTAGGCCAACGCCAAACATTGGCGGCGATGATCAGCAACATGGATAACAACATCGGTCAGATCCTCAAAGAGCTGGAGACCCAAGGCGTTGCCCATAACACCATGATCGTGCTGTTCGCAGACAATGGCGGCAAATGGGAGCACGGCGGCAGCAACGGCCCGCTGCGCGGTGAAAAAGCCGGTGCCTTTGAGGGCGCGATCCGCATCCCCTTCGCCGCCAAGCTGCCGGAGATGATCCCGACGGGCACCCGCTCCGACACCATGATCAGCATGCTGGATCTGTTCCCGACCACGGTCAAACTGGCCGGTGGCGAGATCGATCCAAACTGGGAACTGGACGGCAAGGACATTCTGCCGGTGCTCTCCGGACAGACCTCCGAGTCACCGCACCAGCGCCTGTTCTGGCGCTACACCGACAGCTGGGCCATCCGTGACGGCGACTGGAAGCTGGTACAGAACAAGAAAGAGGATCCCGGCCTTTTCAACCTGGTCGAGGACATCGGCGAGCAAAACAATCTGCTGCGCACCATGCCAGAGAAGGCCGAAGAGCTGCGCCAAACCTGGCTTGAGATGAGCACCGAGCTTGGCCCCGCCGGCTGGGGTCGATTCAAAGGTCGGATCGACCGAGATTAATCTCTTCTCTCGAGACAACGGCGCCGATGGCGCCGTTTTTTGTGGCTGGCATTTAAGTTCGGCACACTGGATCTGAGAGCAAACAGAGTGTCACGCTTTGCCCGCGTTGACGCACGTGTCGCGGCTCACCTCACAAAAATTGCACAGTTCACCAACCTGACCAAGGATCAAACACTCCGTCTGATATAGTGCTTAAATTCCAACATATCAGTGATTTACGATATAAAGAAGATGAAAACAAAGGGCGTCACTCATTGTTGTTTGGTCTTGCTTGCTGCAGCGCTCATAACAGGCTGCAACGTTAAAAAGGAATGGTTGCTGTTTGATGTAAATCAAACCGATGGCAAAGTCGAGATCGCTTATACCTTGGGTGTCTTGGAAGTCCCTCTGATCGAAGAGGGACAGGATCACGCTCTTGCAGCTCAACAGTGCTTGGACTGGGGCTATCAAACGGCAGAGCCGTTTAAGATCACCGAACGCCGCTGCCAACGTTTCAGCTCTGACGGCAGCTGTTCAACACAGTTAATTATTCGCCGCTATCAATGCCACAAATAGTGCCCATCAAAACCTAGATCGCTTATCGCTTAACCAGGCTGGCTATTGACGCTGTTTCGGTGCCCCGCTGATCCGCTCTTGCCGAAAAGCCTTCGGGGATAGCCGCTCCATCCGGCGAAAGAATTTAACGAAGTTCGTGGGTTCGCTGAATCCCAACTGGTAGGCGATCTGAGACACTGAAAGTACCTGTTGAGATAGCAGGCGCTTGGCTTCCAATGCAACACGTCGATCTATGGTTTGTTTGGCAGAAAGGCCGGTTAAGCTGCGACACAAACGATTTAACGTGCTGGCTGAACAGGCCAATTGAGCAGCATAAAAAACAACACTACGCCGTTGCGCAAAGTTCGCTTCCAGCAAACGACCGAACTGATGGTAAACACGCTGTTGCGGCTCATGTGGGTTCAATATCTCAGCACGATAGACGTGGGCAAGCTTGGCCAAAACCGCCAGTACAGTGCTGCGCTGAAACAGGAGCGACAACGGCTCGGCAGGTGCTTGGATCTGTTCGCGTCGAAGTAAACGAAGCTGACGGGCCAATGTGTACCACTGCTGACGCTCAAGCTTGTGGTGGGTTGGCCACCGATCCAGCGCGATCTGCTCAAGCTCATCCTCATCGCATTGAACCAAAGGCATCGCCTGTGGGCTGATAAAAAGCAACTCGGCCTGCATGCCTGGGTTAGGGCTCCAGTGTTGACTTTGCCCCGGTTTCACCCACACGGCATCTCCGACCTCTAAGTGATGACATTGAAAATCGATACTGTGGCTTCCTTGCCCGCCGGTAATGAGCATCAAGATATAAAACTGCGGCCTTTCACCGGTTTGATACTCAACCTTACTCTCGACTTGATGTAGTTGCTGCCAAGTCGTTACCTCAACCCCGAGCGACTCAAATTGACGCCCATTAAACGCCACAGGACGGATGACAGGGGTTTGTGAGCGAACTGGCATATTTATCCCTATGCTCCATTTTGACCATTTAAGGAGTCTACTTGACCTCGTTCGTCGTAGCGAATAACTAAATAATTATTAGCACAATAGAGGGACTAGACCGGATCGCCGGCTCTCTAAAAACGACTTTAAAGAGGAAAGATCGGATGCTGAAATGGGCCAAAATGACTTGCCTGCTCTCCCTGTTCTGTGCCGCTGCAAACGCGAACCCCACCGTTGAACGGGAGGTACAATCAATACTCGATAAGTACACCGCCAGTGTGAAGACACTGGACATGACGCTGGCGCAAAGCATTTGGAGTCAATCCCAAGCCGTCAGCATGATCACGCCACGAGCCCACCAATCCGGCTGGGAAGCGGTCAGCGGAGGATTTTATCAAGGCGCGATGGCATCGTTTTCAGATCGAACATTGGTACTCCGGGACATCGCGATCCACCCACTTGGTGCCGACTCAGCCTGGGCGGAATTTGATTGGAGGTTTACCGCCACGACCTCAACAGGGAAACAAATTGTCCACGACGGGCGAGAGTCACAGTTGCTGCACAAAGAGGCCGACGGCTGGAAGATTGTCCATGTGCATTATTCCCGCTTACCGGAGTAACGCGTCTCCTGCACTGAGTTTGATCTTGTGGCCGCATGTCACACGGGCAATTTCAACCACAGAGCCGATGCTTAACGAATCGACAGATAGGGCGTTCGCACTGCTTTTCATTTTCCATTTCGCATGCCGCATCAGCACCCCTAGGGCACAGGTGAAAAGCCGCGACAGGATGAACTCGCTCGATGCCATATGGGGCACAACTCCTGCATAAACTAGGTATTGTGCCCCTGACGTTTTGCTGACGCCCAGCAAAGCAATCATGGTTGCTGACAGCGAGCTCATCTTGAACCAATACGGGGATTACGCTCAGCGATATGCACCGCCGAGCGACTTCTTGTTGGACTCAGCGTCGGGCGAACTCAATCATGCCAGGTACACAATTGGCAGGTTTCAAGCCAGGGGCCAATGCTCTGATCACCCAGCAATCGAGTCTTGATCTGGCTCAGATCGACATCTATCGAGTCGTTTTGTCGCAGTATCGGCTCGATCATCTGCCACTGCCCATCGCCTGCCTGGATGGCAAATTCGTACTGGAAATAGGTGTGGCCAAACGCGCCTAAGCGCAGATCGGACACGATCAACTGATCTTGCTCGACACGGTAACTGACGAAGTCATTGGCAAAGGTGCGCAGCTGTTCGAGTTGCCACGGCGTTTCGGCGAGCGGCCAGTGGCCTAGGGGCTGGCGGACAAAACGCACCTGTTGATCGCGGTCCAGCACTGAGGCCACCCCTTCCCAATAGTGCGCGTCATCGAGCACCACCACGCGCCAAAGCAACGTATTAAAGGCGGTCGGGGTCAGAAAAATCGACGCCTGCGGCAAGCCGAGGGCGGCCAGGCTGTCTTGGGCACGGCGCTCAATGAGCTGCTTGGCGGTCAGGCCCCAGCCCAGATACAGCGAGGAGAGGAGCAGGCCATAGACACACCATCGGCTGGCGCGCTGAGGGCGAACCCGGCCTGCGACTAACGCCAGCAGCAGTGGCACCGTGTACAGCGGATCGATAATGAACACGCTGGAGGCGGAGAAATAACCGGAGATGGGCCAAAGTAGCTGGGTGCCGTAGCTGGTGAAGTAATCCAGTAGCGGGTGCGTGATCAACGCCAGGGCGATCAGCGTCCAGAGCCGAGCAAACGACCAGTCGGCGATCGGTCTAAACCGGTCGATCAGCCAAGCCAGCATCAAGGAAAACGGCAGCAAAATCAGCAAGGAGTGGCTAAATCCCCGGTGTTTCACCACATTGGCGACATCGTCGCTGTAGCTGATCAATACGTCCAGATCCGGCAGCGTGCCGAGTAAGGCGCCGGCCAGCAACACTTTGCCATTGCAGCGTTTGCCGGCCACGGCCCCGGCCACGGTGGCGCCGAGCGCCGCTTGGGTAATGGAGTCCACTAAGTTCCTCGTTGGTTATTAATCATGCGCACAAGTGCGCTTTGTTTTGCACTCGGTCCTGTAACACGAAAGTGTCTGTTGCAGGCTTGTTCGTGCGGTTTTGTCCCGTGATGATCGCCACTACCGATTGTCGTGTTCCGGCTCTGCGGCAAATCGCAGCGTGATCTGATAGCGGCCTGGGTGTTGCTCAGTTGTCAGCGTCCATTGATATTGCTGTGCCAATCGCTCGACCAGCTTCAGTCCCAGGCCAAATCCGATGTTGTCCCGTTCGCCTGCGTGGCATTGGCTTGTGTCGTTGCTTATCACCACACGGGGACCCGTTTGAACGATACGGATCTCGCCGCCGCTGGCGTGTTGAAATGCATTGGCGATCAAGTTGGCCAGTGCAATGCGGCAGGGGTTTTGGGGTAGGGGCCACTGGCCCGGCTCGGTCTGCTGTGATAGCGAGACCGCTTTGTTGGCCCTTTGCGGCTGCAGCTCGGATACCAGGTTGGTAATGATGCAGGCTAAGTCGACAGGCTCTGCCGGCTGCGGTTCAGCTTCATCGCGGCTGAGCCAGAGCAGGGTTTCCACCAGGCGGATCATCTCTTCGCTGGCTTCATCGATGCGGCCCAGAACGCGGCCGGGGTGATCGGCATGCTCACCCTGCAGGCGCTTGAGCAGTTCGGTATTACTGCGGATCACCGCCAACGGCGAGCGCAACTCGTGGCTGGCAAATTGGAGAAACTCCTGCTCCATGCGCAAACTGGCCGTTTGGCGTCGACGCTGCGCTGCAAGATCTCGGCGATCTCGGCAAATTCATGAAAGCGAAAATGTTGCGGCTTAACCGTCGCTGATGAAACGGTGCCGGACAACGCTTGGGCCCAGGCTTTGAGCGACTCCAGTGGTTGCACCAATGCCTTGATCACGAACAGCAGTAAAGCGGTGAAAATTGCCGCGAACAGGATGCTGAGCCACAACGCTCGGTAGTAGATCTGCACCTCAAAGCGGCCCAGTTGCACGCCGGTGGCCTGCCAGTCGACGGCTTTGCCGACATACACCGCGTGACCTGCTTGGTTTTCAGTGCGCAGCACGTAGTAGAGGATCTCCGGTGAGATCAGCCAGGGTCGATCGCTGGCCCGTTTATGCAGAGTGTTTAACTGCGCCGGTGACTGTTCAAAGTGCCGGCGAAACTCCTGGGGAAAGGCGTGCCAGTCCCGATGCAGCACCAAGCCCATGGCCCGCATGTCGCCGCTGCGATCGGCCCGAGCGGCGTCTTCCAGCACGCCGTAGATCACCGTATTGGTGCCGTCTTTGTAGTAGTCAAACATCAACACGAAGAACACCCTTGCCATCAGGGCCGTGGCGAGCAGTCCGGTGACGATAAACACCGCTTTGATGCTGGTCCGAGTCTTCACTCTGGTGCCTTGATGGCGTAGCCATGGGACTTAATGGTGCGCAGCAAGGGTACCTCTTCGGGCCGGTCAATTGCTTTACGCAACTTATGAATATGCACCTTGAGGCTGTTGTTGTCGTCACCTTCGGCGCCCCAGATAGCGTCGATCAAGGCCGCTTTACTCACCGGGGCGGGCGCGGCGCGCAGTAGCTGCTCCAACAGCGCCAAACCGGTGGGGGAAAGCGCCAGTTCGCGCTGACCGCGCCTGGCTTGATGCAGGTTGAGATCCAGGCTGAGATCCGCCACCTGCAGCCGCCGGGCCTGAGGGCTTAAGCGGCCACTGAGCGCTTTGACTCGGGCGATCAACTCTGCCATGGCGAAGGGTTTGATCAGGTAATCATCCCCGCCAGCATCGAATCCGGCCAACTTATCCTCCAGCGTGTCCTTGGCGGTCAGAAACAGGATGGGGATGCGCTCGCCGGCGACTCGCAGTCGCTGACATACCGTCACGCCGTCGAGGCGGGGAAGATTAATGTCGAGGATCACCATCTGATAGGGGTGTTGGCACAGCAACTCCAGTGCCATCACACCGTTATCGGCGTAGTCGCAGGGGATCCCTTCTAACGCCAAGTAATCGACAATGGCATCGGCCAGGTTGCGTTCATCTTCCACCAGTAAAACGCTCACTGTGACTCCTCGGGTTGTTTGCACAGCGCAGTTTGCGCAAAGCGATCGGTACGGCGCGATCGACGTGTTGTCACCCACATAGGGGATCCATTTCTGGCAGAGTTTGCATGAGCCTCAGCCGAAAGGCAATGGAGCGAAAGTGTGGCAAACGTGTCGCGATAACTCAACAAGTTGCCTTAACCGGACGTTAACCGACAATCTGTTATCCTTGCCGCACTGTCTGTTCTTTGCTGCGAAGGGTTCGATGAAACGACGCCAAGGAGATGGCTGACTGTTGTCTGCGCTGCTCTTTATTCTCAGTGGCGGCTGCAATCATTTTTGATCTCGAACTTGACTGGATGGTGAATGTTTTATCTTCCGTGTTTCGCTTTTAATGATCTATGAGGTGATTTATGAAAAAAGTGCTCATTCCCCTGCTGCTGTTGCTACTGCCGTTGAGTGCACAAGCGCGTCTGAATGCCCAAACGGCAACAGAGGCGGTAAAAGGCCAGTGGCAATTGTTGTCTGTGCAGTTAGCGGGACAAGAACAAAACCGTTACCAAGGCGAGTTACCGCTCTGGTCTTTCGATGGTGAAAACTTTGTGGTCGAGGCCGACGAGTTAAACGGTAAGGTCGAAGGGCAGTATCGAATATTGCGCACCCCCTATCGTCTGCGCACCACCATTATTTTGATCTCCGATCAGCTGCGGGTGACCTACCTGCCCTTTGGCAAGTTTGTATTCGACTCGCTGGAGGGCGACATTCTCACCTTCACCGATTGGGATAGCGGCAGCCATTACCGTCTGCAGCGGTTGGCTGAGGCGGGCTAACTATCAGCCCTTGCCTCTGCTGACTCCGTAACGGCACGAGGCAGAACACTCGATATGCAAGCTAAGGCCGCCAAAGCGGGCGCCTGCAACCCAAGCAGACTTCTACCTTCAATCGTATGCTGAACATGTTTAGGTAGCCTCCTTATCCTCAATGCTCTCTGATCCACACCGCTTGGTTTCAGCGAGCAGCCTAAGCGGCCTCTCGCGAATCCAGCGTTTGTTGCCGTTCACCCGCCGATCGCTCTGCCTTTTGCTCGCGTTGGAGATCTCGAACTTAGACGCTCGGTCTTCCTGACCGAGCGCCGACATGTTGCGCCGCAGCCTTTGGGCCGCAACAGCCGTGACAAAGCCTGCTTAGCGGCGTACTGGCCTCTCAGTTATCGCCTGCCGGTTTGGCGCGCAGCACCGCATGCGGTGCTTCACCCGATCCGTACCGGCACCCGTTGCCGTCCCCACTGGCCCGGCGTCGCCTCAAACCGGCCGGGGATCGCCTCCCCGCACTCAGTGCACACGCCCTGGTCCTGCGCATCTAGGCTCAACCCCCAACTGCCCAGTTCATACCAGTCCCGCTCGATCAGCAGCGCCCGGCAGCGCGGGCAGCGGGTGCTGCCACCATCACTGTCGTGCACATTGCCGGTGTAGACGTATTGCAGGCCGCAGGCGCGGGCAATTGCCCGGGCCCGGCTTAGGGTCGACGCCGGGGTCGGTCCCGGCTCCAGCATCTTAAAATCGGGATGATAGGCGGTGAAGTGCAGCGGCACCTGGCTACCGAGCTTGTCCTTAAGCCATTGACACATTCGGGTGAGCTCTGCGTCCGAATCATTGTGTCCGGGGATCAATAAGGTGGTGATCTCCAACCAGCAGTTGGTCTCTTCCTTTATATAGATTAGCGTATCCAGCACCGGGGCCAGATCGCCACCGCAGATCTTGTGATAAAAGTCCTGGGTGAACCCTTTGAGATCGACATTGACCGCGTCCATCGCAGCAAAGAAGCGCTGGCGCGGCTCAGGGTTGATGTAACCGGCGGTCACCGCCACCGTGTGGATCCCCCGCGCCCGACACGCCGCCGCCACATCCAACGCGTACTCGAAAAAAATGACCGGATCGTTGTAGGTAAAGGCAACGCTGCGACAACCACTGCGCTCGGCGGTGCGGGCCAGTGCCTCGGGCGAGGCAGCGCTGCCTAAGGTGTCCATCTCCCGTGACTTGCTGATATCCCAGTTCTGACAGAACTTGCAGGCCAGGTTGCAGCCTGCAGTGCCAAAGGAGAGCACCGGCGTGCCGGGCAGGAAATGATTGAGCGGTTTCTTTTCGATGGGATCGATGCAAAAGCCGGAGGAGCGACCATAACTGGTCATCACGATGGCGCCGCCCTGCGCCTGACGGACAAAGCAAACGCCCCGTTTGCCTTCACGCAGGCTGCACAGGCGCGGGCACAGGGTGCACTGAATACGGCCGTCATCCAGCCGTTGCCAATAGTCGGTGGCGACCGTGTGCGGGGGCAGCGACATGCTCAGCTCCGGTTAGGCGGGTTCCTCCTATAATTGTAGTGATGGCCAGCCACTCTATCCCCTTGTCCTGCACATTCGGTAGGCTCTGGCGCAGCACAAAAGGAAACACCGATGAGCTCAACCCGTCCGCCCGCCGTTGCCGGTGCGTTTTATCCTGACGATCCCGCTGGCTTAAACCAGCAACTGGACGCCTTTTTGTCACCGCTTCCTGTGGCAACACCCCACAGCGCCCCCCGCGCGTTGATCGTCCCGCACGCCGGCTATGTCTACTCCGGCGCCATCGCCGCGCACGCCTTCGCCTATCTGGCGCAAACCCGTTACCAGCGGATCTGGCTGCTGGGCCCGGCCCACCGCGTCGCGCTGCGTGGGATCGCCGCCCCCAGCTGGGCCGAGTTTAATACGCCACTCGGCCCCGTGCCGCTGGATCGACACTGCCTTGAACGCTTGATCCGTTGTCCCCATGTCACCGTCTGCGATCCCGCTCATCAGCTCGAGCATTGCCTTGAGGTGCAGCTGCCGTTTCTGCAGCGCCTGCTGCCGGGCACTCCTATCGTGCCGCTGGTGGTGGGCCAGATCGCCCCTGCCGAGCTCGAACAACTGCTCACCGAGCAGGTTGAGCCCGATGATCTACTGATCATCAGCACCGATCTCAGCCACTTCCATGCGCAAACCGAAGCACTGCAACGCGATGGTGAGACGGTTAGGCGGATCCTCAAGTTCGACGCCGGGCTCAATGGCGACGACGCCTGTGGCGCCTATCCGCTCAATGGTGCCCTGCGCTGGGCTCAACACCAGGGGTTGTCGATCCACAAAGTGGCGCAGGACACCTCCGCCCGCGTCAATCACGATCATCAACAGGTGGTGGGCTATGCCGCATTCGTCCTGCAATGACACCCCGTCACCCGCCGAGCAACAGCGCTGGCTTGCCTGGGTGCGCCAGAGCATCGCCGCCCAATGGGGCCAAACCGCCCAGCCGCCATCACTGCAGTGGGGCGATCGGATCACCGATGCCTTTGTCAGCCTGCATAAAGGCGGCGCACTGCGCGGCTGCATGGGCGTCACCGGCAACCAAACCCAACCGCTGACCGCCTTGCTGTCCCATCTGGCGCAACAAACCGCCTTCGCCGATCCCCGCTTTGCCCCACTGGCTCAGGCCGAACTGGACGATTGCCAGATAGAGATCCATATCCTCGGCCCCAAGCACGCCATTGCGGCCAATTCTCGGGCTCAATTGCTGCACTACCTGCAAGCCGGACAGGGATTACAGCTACGCCAAGGTGGACGCTCGGCCCTGTTTCTCCCCGTGGTCTGGCACCAGTTACCGGACAAAAACGACTTTGTCGATGCGCTGCTGCGCAAAGGCGGCTGGCGCGCTGATCACTGGCCCGACGCCATGGACGCCCGCACCTTTTCTGCATTTGAAGTGCATGGCGACGCAGTCCCGTCAGCCGAGGCCACAGATCTGCGCCAACAGAAGAAATGACATCCGAATCAAAACCAATGAGTTAGCGTAAAATCCTGTCCCAGCCGACAGAACCGGTCAGATTTCCGACAGAATGCTTGCATTTATGTTTGAGTCCGGTATGATTCGCGGCCTCAAACATTGCTACCTCTTTTCAGTGTTTGAATTCCGGGGCGAGAAGCGCCATGCGACCGCGTGTTTTTATGGGACCGTCGCTGGGCTATCGCCTCCTCAAATTTTTAGCAGGGCCCTCCTCCTGCCTTTATACAGAGCATCTTAATGTCTAATAGCTGTGATTTTTCCAGCCTCGGTTTGCCCGAAGCGCTGCTGAACGCCATTTCTGCCATGGGTTTTACTTCCCCGACCCCAATCCAGGCTCAGTCCATCCCGTATATGCTGGATGGCAACGATATCCTGGGTGAAGCCCAGACCGGTACCGGTAAAACCGCTGCCTTTGGTCTGCCGGCTCTGGCAGGCATTGATCCGCGTCAGCGTGCTTCTCAAATGCTGGTTCTGGCTCCGACCCGTGAACTGGCGATCCAAGTGGCAACCGCCCTGGAAGAGTTTGCTGTAAACATGAAAGGCCTGCGCGTAGCGACTATCTACGGCGGACAGCCTTACGGCCCACAGATCCGCGAGATCGAGCGTGGCGCCCAAGTGATCGTTGCGACCCCGGGTCGTCTGATGGATCACATCCGCAAAGGTACCCTGGTTCTGGACAGCATTCAGTGCTGTGTACTGGATGAAGCCGATGAGATGCTCAACATGGGCTTCCTCGAAGACATCGAGTGGATCCTGGAGCACCTGCCAGAGCAAGCCCAAATGGCGCTGTTCTCGGCCACCATGCCAAACCAGATCCGCCGCATTGCTGAGCGTTTCCTGAAGGATCCTAAGCACGTTAAGATCGCCGCGGATAAAGCCCAGAAAGCCAACATCGTCCAGAAAGCTTGGAAGGTGTCCGGTCTGAACAAGATGACCGCTCTGGAGCGTCTGGCTGAGACCCTGGAATACGATGCCATGATCGTGTTCGTACGTACCCGTAACGACACCATGGAACTGGCCAACCACCTGACCAACCTGGGCTTCAAAGCCTCAGCGTTGAACGGTGACATGAGCCAGCAGCAGCGTGAGCACACCGTTGCCCAACTGCACAAAGGTAAGATCGACATCCTGATCGCCACCGACGTCGTTGCCCGTGGTCTGGACGTACCGCGTATCACTCACGTACTGAACTACGATCTGCCAATGGACTCCGAGTCCTACGTACACCGTATCGGTCGTACCGGCCGTGCTGGCCGCAGTGGTACTGCGATCCTGTTCGCCCGTCCACGTGAACTGCGTCAGCTGCGCTTCTACGAGCGTCAGACTGCCGGCACCATCGAAATGATGGAACTGCCAACCGCAGATGAACTGGGCAAGCACCGTATTGCCAAGCTGAGCGTTGAGCTGGCTGAATGTGTTTCCGGTACTGAACTGACCGAAATGCAAGAGCTGATCAGCAAAATGGCTGAAGAGAACGAGCTGAGCGTTGAGCAACTGGCCGCAGCCCTGCTGTTCCAGCGTCAGCGCACCAAGCCGCTGAAGCCAAACCCAGATCCAAAGCCACGCTTCGATCGCGAAGACCGTCGTGAGCGCGGTGATCGTGGTGACCGTCCTGAGCGCGGTGCCCGTCGTGAGCGTCGCCCTGCGACTGACTTCGAGACCTACCGTCTGGAAGTGGGCCGTGAGCACGGCACCCAGGTGAAAGACATCGTCGGCGCCATCGCCAACGAGCTGCAACTGGATTCCGGCAACATCGGTCAGATCCGTCTGCACGACGCCCACTCTCTGGTGCAACTGCCAAAAGCCATGCCAGGTGAAACCCTGTCTAAGCTGAAGGCCATCCACGTACGTAACCGTGCGCTGGCAGCAGAGAAGACCAACGAAGTGATCGAACCACGCGGTGATCGTCCACCACGTCGTGACGGCGGTTTCCGTGGTCGTGACGGTGGCAACCGTGATGGCGGTCGTCGTGAAGGCGGCTACCGTGGTAACCGTGACGGCGCCCCACGTGGCGACCGTAACGAGCGCAGTGGCCACCGTGGTAGCCGTGACAGCGCCCCACGCGGTGAGCGTACCGAGCGTCGCCCACGTCGTGAGAACTTCGGCAACCAGTAAGCCTTAGCGCTTGTTGAGTCGATAGAGAACGCCGCATCCGCCAGGATGCGGCGTTTTTATTGCCACCAAGGCCCGCAGCGCGTCCCTCCCCACCACCGGCTTCCTCTCCCCGCTTGAACCCTAATCACCGACGAATACACTTTGATACGTCTTGCCGACAGCGCGGCGACAACTCTGTGCTCCTGCTACTTTAGAATGGTTGCCTGTTCCCACTGCCCCTTTGGAGGCTCCATGCAACGTCTAACCAAACCGACCATTGCCATCCTGACCCTGCTGGCCATTGCGCTGCCCGCACAGGCGGCGGCCCAATCAGGTCCAAAGGGCCAGAAGCACAAGAAAAGCGTTATCGTGATCAAGCCGCAACATAAGCCGGTCTATAAAGCCCCCAAGGTGCGCCGCTATCGCCACAGCGCCCTGCCCCGCGCCGCCAGCTTCGCGGTGATCGCCGGGATCAGCTATGCCGTGATCGACAACGCCTACTACCGACGCAGCGGTGACACCTATGTCTACGTCGAACAACCGCCGGTCGCCACCGTCACGGCCGTGACCAGCCCATCGCCGACAACCGTAGCGCCGGTTGCTGCCTCAGGCCCAGCAGCCGGCACCGTCGTTGACGGCTTACCGGTAGAAACCACCGCGGTGACCGTCAATGGCGCCAGCTACTACGTCGATGGCAGCGTCTGGTACGCCCCAATCGCCGGCACTCACCAGTTTGTGGTGGTCGCGCCTCAGCTCTGACACGCACCATGTCCAGCGGATCGCTCGTTCAACCAGAGCTTGGACAGCCTCTTCAGGGTTGCTATGCTGGCGCTCCCTTTGGAGTAAAAGCGCTAGCAAATGAAACCTTTAGCCTTAATTACCAGCTGCGTGATCGGCACTCTGAGCCTCTCCGCTCATGCGTCCACCAGCGAAGATCTGGCGCAGATCTTACGATTTGGTCTGCCGGCCGCTGCAGCCGCCACCAGCTGGGCCAAGGACGATAGCGAGGGCCTGTGGCAATTCGGCATAAGCTTTGCCGCCAGCTCCGCTACGGCATTGGCGCTCAAGTCGAGCGTCGATGCCGAGCGGCCCGATGGCAGTAGCAACGACAGCTTTCCCAGCGGCCACGCCACCAATACCTTTGCCGCCGCCAGCTACCTGCAGCAGCGCTATGGCTGGGAGTACGGCGTGCCCGCCTATGCATTGGCGTCTTGGACCGCGGTGAGCCGGGTCAACACCGATCACCATCGCTGGGGCGATGTGCTGGCGGGCGCCGCGCTGGGCATGGCCTTCAGCTATTGGCTGGTGGATCCCTATAGCCCGGTTCAACTGACCCCGCTGATCGGCAAAGACAGCGTGATGCTGACCGGATCGATCCGCTTCTGATCCGGCCCCATGGCCGCGCGCGGCAGCCCGGCGACGCCCGCCACATCCAGGTCATTTCGCGCCCTCAGCCCAGATAAAGAATGCCTACTACACTGAAACCTTCATGGTTTTGGTGGAAGGGTAGATCTTGGATCGCAAGCGCAAGCCGCCCCCGCTTCGGCGTCAGGTACTTTGGCAACTGCTGTTGCCCATGCTCCTGCTGCTGGCGCTGGGACAGGCCCTCAACCTCTATGTCGAGCAAACCCGCTGGCGCAATGAGGTGCACCAGCATATGGAAGATGAGCTGGCCCTGCTGGCCGAGCGGCTCGAAGGTCTGCTCGCGCGCGTCAGCCAGACCGTCAATGGCTCGGTGTCTCACCTCGAGCACGGCCCCCTGCCGCCCGATCCCCGTTTATACCAACTCACCCAACGCCACCTCAACGACAACCCCGCCCTCTACGGCAGCGCCATTGCACTCGATCCCGCCCTCTATCAACGCCGCTTTGCCCCCTACAGCTGGCGCGACCGTACCGGTCTTCACAGCATCGACATCGCCGCCAATGCCTACGACTACAGCGATGGGAACTGGGATTGGTGGAGTCGACCGAAAAGCAGCAACAGCGCGATCTGGACCCCTGCCTACTTCGATGAGTCGGCGGGCAACATCCTGATGACCAGCTACAGCGCCCCGCTGTTTATCGACGGTCAATTCCATGGGGTGATCACCGCCGATCTGGCGTTGCAGGATCTGGCTCGACGACTGGATCTCAGCAATGAGGAGCTGCTGTTGGCCGACGCCGACGGCCGTCTGCTGGCGCACCCGAACCCAGCGTTGATCCTCAATACCCAACTGTCCGATCTGCTCGCCGATACCGAATCGAATCGCCAACTGCAAGCCGACGCGCGCCAGCTGGGCCACGGCGTGCGGCGGCTGCAGACAGCCGACGGCACCGCCAGTGTGGTCGCCTTTCGCCGCCTGCCGCAAAACGATTGGCTGATGATCCTGCACCGCCCGGCCGAGCAGGTCGACGCCCCGATCCGAGAGAAGTACCGTCGTAACCTGTTGCAGCTGCTGATCTACGGCCTGCTGTTTGGCCTGATCAGCTGGCTGCTCAGCCGTCGCCTGCTGCAACCGCTGGAGCAGCTTCGCAGCCGAGTGATCGCCCTGCAGCACGGCAGCCGCACACTGGCGCCGCTCAGCCACCCGGGCACCGAGGAGATCCAGGCGCTGGATCAGGGCCTACTGTCCATGGCCGCCAGCCTGCAAGAGCGGGAGAAACGGCTGCGCGACGCCCACGGCAATCGCCTCGCCGGACTGCTGGAGGGCATGGGCGATCAGGCCTTCTACCTGTCGATGGACCAAGGCGGCCGAATACTGCAGGTGAGTGACAGCGTCTCGGCCGTGCTGGGCTACGACGCGGCCCAGCTGCGGGATAAGTTTCCGCGCCTGCTGACCGACAACCCGGCCAATGAGGCCAACTGGCGCTACCAGCAACAAGCGCTGCAGGGCGAGGCGGTCCCGCCCCACCCGCTGGAGCTGCGCCATCGGGACGGACGAGCCCGTCAGTTCAATGTCTACCTGCAGCCGATCCGCGATGAACAGGATCAGGTGCTGGGCGCCGAAGCGCTGCTGACCGATATCAGCGACGAGGTGGAGGCGGGCCGCTGGTATCAATCCATTATCGAAGCCGCGCCGGACGCCATCTTGCTGGTCGAGCCCGATGGCCGCATCGTCTACCTCAATCAACAGGTCGAGCAACTGACCGGCTATCGCAGCAATGAGCTGATCAACCAGCCGGTGGAAGTCCTGCTGCCGCAATCGATGCGCGCCCGTCACCCACAGCTGCGGGAGAGGTTCATCCGCGATCCCCGTCCACGGCCGATGGGGCGGGATCAGGATCTGACCCTGCGGCGCAAGAATGGCTCCGAGCTGGGGGTTGAGATCAGCCTCAGTCAGCTGCCCGACAGCTCGGGCCAAGGCGTCAAGATCGCCGCCATCATCCGAGATATCACCGAGCGACAACAAGATCAGCAGGCACTGCAGCAAGCCAAACAACAGCTGGAGACCATCACCGAATCGGTGCCGGGCGTGGTGTTTCAGCTGGTGGCCGAGGATGAACCACATAAGGTCCGCTTTACCTTTATCAGTGGTGGGATCACCACCGCATTCGGGCTGACTCCCCAACAGGTCTTGGCCGATCCCACCACCGTTCTGAACTGCGTGGTCGATGCCGATCGGCGCAGCTTGGAGCACGCCATGCGCCGCTCCCTTCGGCGCCAGGAAGACTGGCATATGGAGTTGCGCATGACCCCCCACGGCGGCGAGCCACGCTGGTTCAGTATCGGCGCCAGACTGGATCACGATCCCGCGGGTCTGCCACGCTGGAACGGCTTTTTGCTCGACATCGCCGAGCGGCGGGAGATGGCGCAGCAATTGGCCGACTCCGAATCCCACTTCCGTGCCCTGTTCGATAACGCCGGGATCGCCATCGCCACGCTCACGCCAAACGGAGTGATCAAGGAGATCAACGAGCGCTTTCTCCAGTTCGCCGAGCTGCCCACCGAGCAGCTGCTCGGTCAGCACATCAGCCAACTGCTGCCCGCCGCCGATCGCGATCCCTTCAATGCCCGCTTAGCCCCACTGCAAGAGGGCACGAGCGCCCACCTAGCCTGTGAACTGCGCTATCGCAAGCCCGGCGGTGAACTGCGCTGGGCCGATCTGCGCGCAGTGCGGCTCGATCAAGATCGACGACCGGACAGCGCGCTGGTGCTGACCATGTCCGACATCACCGAGCGACGCCAGATCAACGACGCCCTGACCCAAGCCAAGAACGCCGCCGACGCCGCCAACCGCGCCAAAAGCGATTTTCTGGCCAATATGAGCCATGAGATCCGCACGCCGATGAACGCCATCATCGGCATGACCCAGTTGTGCCTACAAACCGAGCTGGCGCCGCGTCAGGCCGACTACCTGCACAAGATCGACTCCGCCAGCCAGTCGCTGCTTGGGCTGATCAATGACGTGCTGGATTACTCCAAGATAGAAGCGGGCAAGCTGGAGCTGGAGCAGACCGAATTCAGCTTGGAGCAGCTGCTCGAGCGGCTGTCGGATCTGTTTGCGGTCAAGGCCAGCGACAAGGGGATCGAGCTGCTGTTTGCCATCGCAGCGGACGTACCCAAACGGCTGATCGGCGATCCGCTCCGGCTCGGCCAGGTGCTGACCAACCTGATCAGCAACGCGCTTAAGTTTACCGAGCAGGGCGAGGTGGTGCTGTCCATCAGCAGCTCAGGGACCGATAGCGAGCCTCCGCCGCTGCGCTTTGCGGTGCAAGACTCCGGGATCGGCATGAGCGAGTCCCAGCAGCAACGACTGTTTCAGTCGTTCAGCCAGGCCGACAGCTCCACCACCCGCAAATACGGCGGTACCGGACTCGGGCTGGCGATCAGTCAGCATCTGATCAGCCTGATGGACGGCGAGATCCGGGTCGATTCCGCGCCCGGTGCCGGCAGCACCTTCCACTTCACCATCCCACTCGCCCCCGCGCCCAATGACAGCCCGCCTCCCCTGCTGGAGCTGGAAAACACGCCCCTGCTGTTGGTCGACGACAACGACACCGCGCTGGAGGTGCTCGAGCGCACCCTGGCCGGTTTTGGCTTCGCGGTGCAACGGGCTCGCAGTGGCGCGCAGGCACTGGAGCAGCTCCCTCAACGCGCGCAACCCGAGCTGGTGCTGTGTGATTACCGCATGCCCCAGATGGACGGCCTGGCGCTGGCCGGCAAGCTGATCGAGCGGGGGATCCCGGCCGCTCGGATCCTGATCCTCACCGCCTTCAGCGACGACGCCCTGCAGCAGGGCAGCGACCGGCTCGGCCTGGCGGGCACCCTGACCAAACCCATCAACCCCAGTCGCCTGCTCGACGCGCTGTTGGGCCTGCTTGGCCAACAGGGTCGCGCCCGCCCCGTGCGCAAGCGCAGCGACCAAACCCTCAACGCCGACCAACTGGCGATCCTCCGTGGCAAAACCGTGCTGCTGGTCGAGGACAATCCGATCAACCAAGAGGTGGCCTGTGAATTCCTCGAACAGCTCGGCCTGACCGTGCACGTCGCCGAGCACGGCAAACGGGCACTGCATAAGTTAGAGCAGAGCCCGTACGATCTGGTGCTGATGGATTGTCAAATGCCAGTGATGGATGGCTTTGAAGCGACCGCGGCGATCCGCCAGCAGCTCAACCTCAGCCAACTGCCCATCGTCGCCATGACCGCCAACGCCATGCAGGGGGATCGCGAGAAATGTCTGGCGGCCGGCATGGATGACCATATCGCCAAACCGATCGATCTGACCCAACTGCATCGCGTGCTGTGGCACTACTTGGGGGACGACACGCCGCTCAGCGCCAGCGAGCCGGTGGCCGAGCCTCACGCCGATCACTGGCCCCACCATCCCTTGCTGGATGTCGATCGCGGCCTGCAACTGGTGCAGGGCAGCAGCAAGCTCTATCGCCGGCTACTGCAACGCTTCTATGAAACCCAACAAGACAGCATGACCCAATTGCAGCGGCATCTGCGCCGGCAGCAATGGCCGCAGGCAGAGCGGATCGCCCATACCCTTAAGGGGCTGAGCGGCAGCTTGGCGAGCCCGTCGCTGGTAGAGGGCTTCGCCGCGCTGGAGAGCCAAAGTCGCGTACAGCACTATGACAAAGACCGATTCAGCCAGCTGGATTCCCAGATGCGGTCACTGCTCGATGCCCTGGGGCAGTGGCAGCCCGCCCCGCCCAAGCAAGTCAGGACCGAGTCGCAACTTCAGCAAGCACTACAGCAACTCAAACCCCTGCTGGCGCAGTACGATCCCAAAGCCGCCGAGCTGGCCGAGCAGCTCGCGCAACAGCAGCACCCGCAAGCCGGCGAGCTGCAGACACTGGCTACACTGATAAAAGGCTATCAATTTGACCGCGCCCAGGCGTGGCTGGATAAGCAACTGAAGGGCAACGATGAGCATGACTGATCGCCAAGCACAGCCACAGGCCACCCTGTTGCTGGTCGACGACACCGCGGCCAACATCGATGTCCTGGTGGGGATCCTACGTCAGGATTACCAACTGCAGGTCGCCTTGGATGGCGCCACCGCACTGAAGATCGTGCAAAAGAACCCGCCGGATCTGATCCTGCTCGACATCATGATGCCGGACATCGATGGCCTGGAAGTGTGCCGACGACTCAAAGCCGATCCCGCCAGCAAGGCCATCCCGGTTATCTTTGTCACCGCCTTAGGCGAAGTCGAGGATGAAGCGACGGGACTGGCCCTCGGCGCAGTGGATTACATCAGCAAACCGGTCAATGCCGCCGTGGTCAAAGCCCGAGTGGCCACCCAGCTGGCACTGTACAACCAGGCGCGCCATCTCGAGTCGCTGGTGCAGCAGCGCACCGCCGAGCTGGAGCAAACCCGGCTGCATATCATTCAGTGTCTGGGCCGCGCCGCCGAGTACAAGGACAATGAAACCGGCCTTCACGTGATCCGCATGAGCCACTTTGCCCACCGCCTGGCCCAAGCTGCTGGCTTGAGCGAGCCCCACTGCAGTTTGATCCTCAACGCCGCTCCGATGCACGATATCGGCAAGATCGGGATCCCCGATCACATCTTAAAGAAGCGCGCCCGGCTGGATGAAGAGGAGTGGCTGGTGATGCGTCAGCACCCGCAACTGGGGGCCGAGATCCTCGGCCAACTCGGCTCCGATCTGATGCAGATGGCGTCCCGCATCGCATTAACCCACCACGAACGCTGGGACGGCACGGGTTACCCGGTGGGCCTTAAGGGCGACGCTATCCCGATCGAAGGTCGGATCGTCGCCATCGCCGATGTCTTCGATGCCCTCACGTCGGTGCGCCCCTACAAACCCGCCTGGACCATTGCCGACACCCTAGAGCAGATCCGCGCGGAGCGAGGGCGTCAGTTCGATCCCAGCTTGGTGGATCACTTTCTTACGCTGGAGCCCGAGTTGGTGGCCATACGCCAGCAGTACCTCGACGGCGTTGCCTGAATCGGCCCGTTCCGGTAGCGTAACGCCACTGAGCCCAAAACCAAGTATCCCCATGTTTGAACTTCATCCCCAACTGCAAGCTGACTCCAGCCTGATCGGCCGCCTCAACGGCTGTCAGATCCGCCTCAGCCACGACAGCCGCTATCCTTGGCTGATCCTGATCCCCGAATACGCCAACATCCGTGAGCTCCACTCGCTGCCAACGGCCCCGCGCCAAGCCGCATTTGAGGCCTCTTGCCAGCTCGCGGAACTGATGCAACGCAGCCTGCACGCCGACAAGATGAATGTCGCGGCACTGGGCAACATGGTGCCCCAGCTGCATATCCATCATGTCGCTCGCTTTAAACACGACGACGCCTGGCCTGCGCCCATCTGGGGCGCCCACCCCGCCAAGCTCTACGAGCCGGCCCAACTGGCGGCTGCCCGGATCAGCTGGCAGCAGCGTCTCAACGCCCTGCCAGAGTTTGAGGCGGCCGACGCCTAGCGCCACGCTGCGACATCGCCGCAAACAAGAAGGGGAGCCGATCGGCTCCCCTTGTTAGATCTGATGCACGGCCATCACTGGGCGCGACGTAAGTATTCCGGCTCCAGCTGCACATAACCTTCATTGCTGCTGATCGCCACTTCGCCGTCGCTGATGTTGATGGACAAGTCCATGGTGCGAGCAGCCATCGCCGCCAGCGCCTCCGCGCCCTCCTCGCCGACAAACACCACGCTAAGGTTATCGAAGCGGCTGAATTTGCCCTGATTCTTCTCCCACCAGATCGGCACGGAACGATCGCCATAGGCCAGCACCACCACTTGCTTAGCGCGACCACAGGCTTTCTTCAGTCGGGTTTCATCCGGCATGCCCAGATCGATCCACAGCTCGATCTCGTCACTGAAGCTCTTCTGCCACAGCTCCGGCTCATCGTCTTCACACAAGCCACGGGTAAATTCCAGCCGGTCATCGGCGTACAACCCCCAAGCCAGCACCCGCAACATCATGCGCATATCGGTCTCCGACGGGTGACGCGCGATGGTCATGTTTTTTTCAGTGTAAACATGACGATCCATGTCGGACAGCTGGATACGAGCTTTAAATACGGTGGCTTTCAGCGCCATGAAACTCTCTCTTGATCAGATACGGTGGCAACAATTGGCTGGCAGGGTAATCGCAGACCGGCCAGCGGACAAGCGATAATGCATATTTTACCGTCGCCTACGCCTCAAACTCTGCGATCCGGTCGGAACCTTTGCCTTGTGCTTCGGTCATATAGTGCAATCTGCACAACTAGGGGTTGCACTTTCGCATGCGAGCCCCAATAGTAATCGGACATTAATTAGGGAGATACTCAATGAAAACCTTGTTTAAAGTCGGCTTGGTCGGCGCAGCAATTGCACTGGCAGGTTGTCAAGACGACGCTGGCAAAACCGAGCAAGTAACCGCAGCCCAGGTTCAGCTGGACAACGAAGATCAAAAAGCTGCGTACGCTATCGGTGTTTCTATGGCCCAGTACATCAGTGGTAGCCTTGAGCAACAAGCCACCATCGGCGTGGAGCTGGACAAGTCTGTGATCCTGGCAGGCCTGACCGACGGCATCAACGAAACCGCACAACTGAACGATGAGCAGCTGCAGGAAACTCTGATGGCGTTCGACCAGCGCGTAAACGAGTTGGCCCAAGAGAAGCATGATGCTGAAATGGCCGAAGCCCAAGCCGCTTCCGCCGGCTGGCTGAGCGAAATGGCGGCACAGGAAGGGGTGATCACCACCGACTCCGGCCTGATGTACAAAGCCATCACCGAAGGTGACGGCGCCAAGCCATCAGCAGAAGACACCGTGACCGTTCACTACCGCGGCACCCTGCCAACCGGTGAAGAGTTTGACTCCTCATACTCTCGCAACGAAACCATCAGCTTCCCACTGAACGGCGTGATCGCCGGCTGGACCGAAGGTCTGCAGCTGATGACCGTTGGCTCTAAGTACGAGCTGTACATCCCATCTGAGCTGGCCTACGGCGAGCGCGGTGCCGGTCAGATGATCGCGCCAAACACCCCTCTGAAGTTCGAAGTTGAACTGTTCGCCATCAACGGCGAGCCAGCATTGGAAGAAGCGTCCGATCAGTAACCACTGATCGCACCTCCTATCCTCGTAACGGGCGCCTTCGGGCGCCCGTTTTGTTTTGCCTCCCCCAGCAACCGGCGCTTGCGCCCGGCCCCATCGCCGCCATTGCGCCAACCGACTGAACCGTTTGCACTCATCGTCCGTACCAAGAACACGTCGAAAAACAGAGCACTGACCATGGCAGACTATCCCAACATTCCACTGTTCCCCCTCCCCAGCCTGGTGCTCCCGGGCGGCAAGCTCCGCTTACGGATCTTCGAAGCCCGCTACCTCCGCATGGTGCGCGAAAGCTTCAACGCGGACACCGGCTTCGCCATCTGCCTGCTCGATGACGCAGTCACAGCGCGCCAGCCAGCGGCCATCTATCCCCTGGCGACCCGGGTGCGGATCGTGGACTTTACTGCACTGGAGGATGGCTTGCTGGGGATCACCGTCGAAGGCCTTGAGCGGCTCGAAGTGCACCAAACAGCGACCGAGTCCGATGGCTTACGGCTCGGCACGGCACGCGCATTGACCCACTGGCCGCCCCAGCCCTTAGACGAGCAGCAGCAACGGGTGGCGCAGCAACTTAGCGCCGCGTTCGACGACTACCCAGAACTCGCAACGCTCTATCCATCCCCCCAATGGGCCGACGCCAGTTGGGTCGCACAGCGCTGGCTAGAGCTGCTGCCGTTGACCAATGAGGAAAAACAACGTTTGACCCAAAAGTCCGGCCCCAACCCGACACTGACACGCATAGCGGCAATGATGGCGCAATGATCCGTACGCTGTCCTCTTGCGTACCCTAGTAATATTGCGCAGCACACAGGATACTGGCCATATGACGATCGCGACCCAAGTGATGGATCACACAATGGCAAAACCGGTTCCGCTCGATCCGCAGCAGCAGTGGCTTGTTCAGATCGCTCAGCACCGCGACAAGCTGGCGTTTGCTGAGCTGTTTCGCCACTACGCCCCGCGTCTGCTCAACCATGCCCGCCAGCACTTCAGTAGCGATGCCTTAGCCGAAGAGATGGTGCAGGAGACCCTGACCAAGGTGTGGCTTAAAGCCCACCTGTATCATCGCGACAAAGGTCAGGTTTCAACTTGGCTGTTCACCATTGCCCGCAACGTCCGTTTCGATATGCTCAGGCGCCAGCGCGCCCGACCGGAGCAGCTGTGCGCCGACGAGATCTACCTCGACTTAGAAAGCGAGGCCGACGCACACAGCGACAACGAGCGGCTCGATCGACCCATTATCGAGCAACAGCTCAAACACTACTGCGCCCAACTGCCGCCCGGTCAGCGTCAGGTGGTGCAACTTATCTATTTCGACGACCGCTCACAGCAAGAGGTGGCGGATGCCTTGGGGATCCCCCTCGGTACGGTCAAGTCACGGCTCCGCCTTGCGCTGGCCAAGATCAGGGAGCTCATCGATGACACACATTAATCACCATCCCGCTCCGGATCTGCTGCGTGACTTTGCGGCCGGGACCCTCGCGCCCAGCACGGCACTGCTGATCGCGGCGCACCGGGAGTACTGCAGCCACTGCCAGCAGCAGATCGCCAACCACGAGGCGCTCCTGGCGCAAACCGCACTGGAGGCTGACGGCGGAGACGATCAGCCGGCACTCGATGGCATGCTTGAGACCCTGTTGGCCCATTTACCGGAGCACACCGTCCGTGAGCCCGAGGCCCTGCCGACGGCGATCCAGCCATTGACCCTCCATCATCGCACCTTCGAACTGCCTCAGGTGTTGGCACGCCAGCTGCATCAACCCACACGTTGGTCCGCATTGCCCGGACGGCTGCATCAGGCTCGCCTGGCAGTCGAAAACAGCCATCTGAACTTTATCCATATGGACAAGAACAGCGGTGTGCCCACACACACCCACAAGGGCCGCGAATACACCCTGGTACTGCACGGTGGCTTTAGCGATGCCAATGGCGACTATCGACTCGGTGATTTTGTCTGTCTCGATCAGCGTCACCAGCATCAACCACAAACCGACAGCCACGAGGACTGTTTGGTGATCAGCGCACTGGAAGGCCCGCTGCACTTCACCTCCGGCTTGGCACGGCTGTTCAACCCGCTGTCTCAACTGTTCTTTCGCTAAAAACAAAAACGCCGTGGCACATGGCCACGGCGCTTTTCTTTCCGGCAAGCGATCACTTGCTGGACAAGTAGCTCATCAGATCCGTCAGTTCTTCCAAGGTCGCAATCTCTCGCATATTGATCTGATAGCGATTGTTCACGATGAAAGACGGGACGCTCGCAACCTGATACATCTGCTGCTCTTCAGCCCACGCCGACACGTCCGCATTGACCGCATTGCTTTGTGCAGCGGCGTCAAATGCCGCACCGTCGATCCCGGCAGCCACAAAGAATGGACGCAGATCGGCCAAGGATTGAATGCCTTCCTCATGATCATGGCCATGAGCGCTATGATCGTGATCTTTACCGCCCAGCTCTTCGAACAGGGTCTCTTTCAGCGCTTTTTGCTGAGCTTCATCGCCAATGTTTTGCAAGATAGCGAAACCGCGCACCACATCTTCACCGGTCTGATCGCCAGCAAAGTTCACATGCTTCTGTTCAAACTGAATACCTTGGCTGTCCAGCACTGGCACGATCATCGGCAGGAAGCGGGCCTCCATGTTGTAGCAACCACCACAATACAAAGAGAAAAACTCGGTTACGACAGGACCGTCACTGGTCCCCTGCGGGTTCACCAAGAAGTAGTGATGACCCTCTACGAATAAGCCATCACTGATTTCGGTCGGGTTAGTCTGCTCAACAACAGTCGCTGCCGCAGGAGCTGGCGCAACCACCTCTTCAGGCTTATCGGAACAACCGCCCAACAATGCGGCGACCAGTACGGAACACAAAGCAATCGTTTTTTTCACTTTAACCTCAAATATCAATAATAAAGCAGGGCTCAACCTAACCCATTGAAGGGTAAACCTTGGCACTGCACCAAGGTCAATCGATCCCGCGATCCTACACCGTAAACTGGGGTCATACCCACAAAGGCGAAAAACACGGCAGTGGTCACGGAACTTTTCCGTTGCGGAAAACTAGACCGATTGAGATATAGTAGCAAGCCATTCAATGATGGAAGGATATTGCCTGATGCGAGGTGCACTTGCTGCGAGCCTGGTCATGATTGCGGGATGTGCTCAAACGGCGGATCCGATAACTGAGCAGGACTACGCATTTTCCGTACAACCCGATGAAACATCGTCCCATTTCCGCCTGACCTATTTCGGCCAGCCCGGGGGGGAGCCGAACCGCATGGCACCGAACGGGGCCATCCAGCCCGCGCGCGACGGCGACACCGTGCCGGGCCAGGGCGCCCTGATCAACGAGCATCAGCTGTTCTTATTGCTCGAACAGCAGCTGGATCAACGCCAGCTTTGTCTCCATGGCTACCGGATCACCCAGCGCCGCCCGACTCGGCGCGGTGTCACGCTGGAAGGGCACTGTCGTCCACCGCTCACCGCGCCATCAGAAGCGCCAGACGCCGGCTGATCACGACTCCATCGCCGCTTTGATCTGGCCATACTGCTGAGCGCGCAGGCGAGACAGCAGCCACCAGCTCAACGGCAACAGGGTCAAGACAGCCAGGCGCAGCGCCGCAGACAGCGGCACGAGGCTGATCAGCGCCAGCACCAAGGCGGCCCCGCTCATCTGAATGCACACCAGCAGTGCCGATGCCGTTCCGGCCCGCTCACCGAAGGGGATCAACGCCGCCCCGCCACTGATCGCCAGCAAGAAGCAAAAACCGATGCTAGCGACAAAGACCGGTGCCATGAAGGCCAGCGGATCGGCCCAGCCCTGCAATGCGATCAGCCCCAAGCAGGCCAATAGACATAAGCTGACACCGAGCACCAAGCCATTGCGCTTACCCACTCGAGCGATCACGCTCGGAGCCGCAAACGCCGCGGCAATATTGATGGCGGCGTTGACGCCGAACCAGGCGGCAAACGCCATGGGCGACAACGCCAGATCCACCATTAACACCGCCGGTGCAAACGACACATAAGCCAAGATCACCGCCATGCCCAGCATGTTCATCACACTGTAGAACTGAAACACCGGGTGGCCCAGCACTGGCGCGTAGCGCTCCCAGCTGATCAAAGCCCCGTCGGCCCGAGTGCCTTCCGGTCGGGTTTCCGGCAGCCCCCGCAGGATCAGCACACCGGCCAACAGACCATAGCCAGCCATAAAGACAAAGTTGGCACGCCAATCCCAGAACTCAGTGAGCACACCGCCCAGCAGAGGCGCCAACGCCGGAATGATGCAGATCACCCCATTGAGGTAGCTGTACAGTGCCGTCAAGCGCTCCTTAGGAAAGGTGTCTCGCACCCCGGAGAACGCCGCCACGACGATGGCACAGGTGCCTAGCCCCTGCAGCAGACGCGACAACCACAACAGCTCAATGCTGTTGGCGATCGCCCCTAAGGCGGCGGACAACACGTAGATCACCACCCCAGTGAGTGCGACCGGACGGCGACCATACCGGTCCGCCAATGGCCCGGCCAGCAACTGACCGGCCCCCAGGCTGAGGATGAAGATCCCCACCAGCGCCTGGATCGACGCCATCTCGGCATCGAATGCATCGGCCATCGCCGGGATCGCCGGCAGAAAGATATCAATGGCTAAGGGGCTGAAAACCACCATCAGCATAAACAGGTAAAACGGCGCCGAGCGGTTCATAGCGATCCTTGGTTGCAGAAAAAAACAGGCGCAATTGTAGTGACCGATGATTATGATTAAAAATGAAATAACAGAATCGACGACATTCCATTATGGAATAACTAGGAGGCAGGGTGGATCTGACCCGCATCGATCTCAACCTACTGCAACTGATGCTGATCTTGCTTGAGGAACGCAGTGTGACCGGGGCCGCCGCACGCTTGCATCTGAGCCAATCGGCAGTCAGCAAGCAATTGGGCAAACTGCGCCAACAGCTGGGCAAGGCATTGGACGACCCCCTGTTTGTACGCAATGCTCAGGGCCTAATGCCCACGCCAAAGGCCCAGGCGATGGAGGGCGATCTGCGCGCTTGGTTGCTGGCGGCCAGCCGCTTGCTGCAACCGCAGGGCTTTGATCCGCTTCGCGACCAACAAAGCTTCCGGGTGGCCTTGGCAGAAACCGCCTTCCACCCCATCGTCCCCCTGCTGCCCCCGCTGGCGCAACAGGCCCCCGGGCTGCACCTGAACATGGTGCCTCAGCCGGCCAACCAATTTGAGCAGCTCAAACACGGTCAGTTGGATCTGTTGATCCTACCGCGAGATACCGATCCCCGGGTGCACTACCCCTGGCACGTGGATCACCTGCCGTCAGAGTTATCCGGTCAAGAGCTGTATCGTTCGCGCCATAGCTGCCTATTGCGCCATGATCACCCCGCCTTACAACGCCCCTGGGATCTGGCAGCTATGCTGGCACTCAAACAGATCCATATCTGGGTCGAAGGCTCAGAGTTTTGGCTGATGGATCAAGTGCTGGCCACCATGGGCCATAAGCGCGATCCCGGCGCGCGGGTACCGGATTTTCACAGCGCCGCCGTCATGGCACGCCACTCCGACATGATGTTTGTCTGTGATGGCAACTTTGGTGCTCAATTGCAGACCCGCTTCCAGCTCGCCAGCCTGCCTTTGCCGTTTGAACTGGCGGCCATCAGCTACCGCATGCTGTGGCCCAAACTGCGCGATGCCGATCCCGCCCATCAATGGCTGCGCCAATTTCTCCTGCGCCAGTGCGAAGCCTTGCGCGATGAGCCGGGGGACAGTGGAAATCAATGAGAAGAGAGGAGCTGAAGAAAAGGGAGCTGCGCTTACTGAGCGCTAAGCGAGTACGAAGCGAGTACGAAGCGAGTGAGGGAAAAACGGGAAGCAAACCGGCAGCGTCAGCGCCGCTAAGACACTAGCGAGGGGCGCATCGGCCCCTCAAAGCGCCGCTAGAACACCTCATTGACGGCAAAGTAGAAGCCACTTTCACCATTGCCCCAAGCCATATCCAGCCGCAGGTTGACCCGCTGCTTCACCTCAAAGCGGTAGCCCAGCCCCACACTGTGCAGCCACTTATCGCTGCCCAGCTCCGACACCGACTCCGCCAGCGTGCCCGCTCCGAGCCAATACACCATGCCATGTCGGCGCGGCAGATCATGCCGATATTCCAGCTGAGCCAGGCCCATCTGCTTGTCTCGGTAACGGCCAGAGTTGTAACCCCGCAGGCGGGTTCCGCCGCCCAATTGCGCGAGCTGATCCCACGGCACCTCGCCATGGTTAAATTCGGCGGCAAACTGCCAGGCTAAGATCCCCGGGCCGACGCCCCAGTAATCGCTGTATTCCAGATTGTACTTCTCAAATACGCTATCACTGCCTAAGCCATCGCGATACAGCGCCAAATCGGCCTGCAACAATCGGCCCTCACGGGCATTGAGAATAAAATCACGGGAGTCGTGCATCAGGTGCAACGTCAGCGCCGCTGTGGTGCTGCTGTCAGGAAACTGGAGCGCTTGCTCGAACGGACGGGGGGCAAAGGGCTCAACCTTCCGTCCCTCATTCTGGCTGAAGTCAAATCCCAACCCAACAAAAGTTGCCGGCCAGATCTGGGTCAACAGCTGTGGTTTAAAACGGTAGCCACGGCGGTCAAAGTCGATCTTATTGGCCTTCACCCGGCCCGCGTCAAGCCCCACGCCATAAAACACCTCAGGCGCATCCACCACTTCGGCATTGATAAACAAGCGATAACGGTCTTGCTGGAAGAAGGTTTGACTGATGATCTCGGCGCCGAGCGCGCCATTCACCGAGGCAAAGCCGTTGACGGTAAACGAGGAGATCTGCGAGACAGTATCTTGTCGGTCCACCTGATACAGCCCCACCGCTGACACGCCTAGCCCTAACTCCATCTCCGGGGTATAAAACGGCCCCGGCAGGACACTCCAGTCCATGGTTTTATCGGGGTCAAAACCGCCGTCGGCGCCTAGGCTCTCCAGCAGATCATCCATTTTGGCCGATAGCCGTCCAAACATCCCCTGACCATCAACCTCCGCTGGCGGCGGGGGTTGCTGCGCAAGCACAACGGCGGGACACAGACTCAAGATCAGTGCCCACAATGCGGTTCGATCCAAGCAGCTCTCCTTAGAAACGGCGACCGAGCGAGATAAAGGTAGTGCGACGCGCACCGAATCCGGACTCAAACAGCACCTCCCAGTCACGGCTCAGGGCATACTGCGCTCCGATTACCGTATTCCAGCGTGAAGTGCCGCTCTGCTCAACCTCGAACTTACCATCCGGCGCCAGGCTATTGATCAGATCATTGATCGCCGAAGGCAATCCCAGATCCACCAGATTGCCGGACAGGCTTTGATCCACCTTCTGGTACATTGCGCCCGCAAACAAACGCAACTCCTTGCCGCCTTCAAACTCCCAGCGGTAACCCACCCGCGGCGCAGAAACAAAGGTCTCGATCTCACCATCGATGATGGACAGATCCGTATAGGTGTAGTTGGTGTCCACCAAGGCAAACCAGTTACCGACGCCGCCGGCTAAAGTGAAGCCAGCCCCATAGGTTCCCCCTTTCAGCTCCAGCGCAAATGGGGCGCCAATGGCAGCGTCTGCTCCTGCATTCAAGCCCAAACAAATGCCCTGGTTAACGGCATCTTGGAACGGATTACCAGTGCTGGCGACATTGTTTACGTCGCAGGAAAGGTCGCGGATCGTGGCAGTACTGTCGCCCGTGGTGTAGCCCAGGATCCCATAGACATTGAGAAACGGAAACAGCCATAGATCGCCGCGCAGGGTGATATTGTCCCCTTCAAAATCCGCATCGGGCGCATCGATCTCCAGCGCCTCTAATACCGGATGCCCAAACAAACCGATACTGTGCACCTGGATCGGATTGCTCATGTCCATATAGGACAGCGATAAACCGTAGGGTTTCGGTAGGGTATAGCCCCGCGCGCGCGCCTCATCGCCCCAGATAGGGAACATCGACTCCTGGGCAACGGATGGCATGACCGCCAAGCTGCAAAGCAGCGCAGAGCCGGTGAATGTGTTTCGCAACAGATGCATACCTACTACCCTTAGCCTGATTTAAGCAATAAAAAAGTCCCACTTCAAAAGTAGGACTAAAAACGCGATGAGGTCGAATTAACACTACCGATTATCGATCAGACTAGCTGCACCTAAGCTGAATCAAGCGTCGATCCGGCTAACTGCACCTAAGCTGAATCAAGCGTCGATCGCGCTTGGCTAAATACGCCGGTGGATTACACTCTTTGCTCACCGCCCACCAAACTGCGTGACACCGCGTGACCGAGCCCGGCTCTGCGAGAGCCATGACCAACTGTATCTAACTTTGCACAGGAAACCGGCCAGTATGAAGCGACAACCCCTTCTTATCACCGCCCTGCTGCTGAGCCTTATGGGGTGCAGCGGCACTCAGTGGCAAGGCCACCCCAAACCCTCCAGTGACACCATCGCTCTCGCCCTAGGGGCCGACGACAGTCAGATCGATCTGTGGGATCTGCCCGTCGATACCCTGCCCAGTTTTCCTGTGCCGCAGAATGTCCGCCCCTGCTGCGCCTTTGGCAATCTGCAAAAGGTGCGGCTCGGCAAAATGCCGATCCCGCTGTTCCGCTTAGGCAATACCGTCGATGCCGACAAGTTGGGCCCGCACAAGTTTGATGGGGGGACCTTCAATTACACCAGCTCAGGCGCCAGCACCAGCGGTCGGGGAGGCAGTGAAAACAACGGCATGATCTACACCCAGCGGGGCGGCTTTATCGATCTGGCCCATGTCCGCGACACCGCCGACGATACCGTCGCTCTGTTTTTCGAGATCGTCCGCCATCTGGGCAATGAGCACACCATCGAGCTGATCGACGAGATCGGCCACCGCTATATCCAGCTGCATGCCTTCGAGACCGACAGCCTCCATCCACAGGAGCGCTGGCACCTCGCGGCCGAATTGGCCGCTCGGTTGGCCTACTTTAAGGCCGAGTCCCATGAGATCGCCCAGTGGCACGGCTATGCCAGCTTTGCCGGCTGGCCGGAAACCGTCTCGGCCTACTCGCCCGAAGATCTCTACTCCAACATGCTCGGCGCAAAGTTAACCCGTGCCCTGTTGAGCGCCAACCTGGTGCTCAACAGCGAGCTCTACAATCAAAGCCTGACCGTCTGGCTGGAGGAAACGCTGCACTGGCTCGGCGCCGTCGATAAGAAGAATACCAATGCGCTGTTTGATGCCATCGACGGACACTGGTGGGACTCAAGCCGGCCCATCCCCGACAAGTTTATGGTGATCAAGCGTCACTATCAGCTTGGCGATCAGCAAGTTCCCTATCTGGTGCCCGAGGCGCTCGCCCGCGCCAGCGGCCAGTGGTCACGCCTAGAGTCGCTGTTCCCAGCAGAGAACGCGCCCCACCCATTGGCGTTGCGCCAACAGATGTATGGCTTTGAATTGGATGAACTGGCCACGTTAGAGATGCGAGTGGCGGACAAGTATCGAGACAGCTTTGGTACCTTTCCGGTCGAGCTGTGGAAGCAGGGCTTTAGCCACCGCGAGTTTCATCAGATAGCCCTCTGGGCGGAGAAAGAAGACGCCCGTCAGTTGGCCACATTGGAGAGCAAAGGCCGCTGAGCATCGGCGTCGAACTGCAAGGTCACGTGCAGCTGACGCGCGATCGGGTCGTCCTCTATCACCAAAGGCCCCTCTCGATATGGCGCCAGCGCCGCAAACAAACGCTTAAGCTGCTCAGCGCTGGGCGAGTTGCCCTGATAATGCCAGCTCAGCTGACATGTATTGTCCTGACAGCTTTGCTGACTCTGCACGAGCTGTGGCCAATCCAGATTGGCCAAGGCCGTAACCTCGTCGGCTTCCGCCGAAAAACTCATTACCATCCATGGGAGTAGAAACATCTGACGCGTCGACATGCATTACCCCTATTACCCTCGAGCAGATAAGTGTAGTTAAAGCCAACTGGCTCAGTGCCTACAATTGTGTATAATCGCCGCCGCTGCACTGCAGCACACCTTGGTTATCCTCTTTATTTCAAGGGGTACCAAGGGAGGGCGGTTGCGTGGGTATTAGCCAATACGCAACCAAACTCGTTGGGGGGGCGGTAAGCAAAACAACAGACTCTTACCAAACCGACTACGCTGACCTTCAACGGGAGAAAGGCAAAGATGATGTTTTTCGAAGGCTCTGAGAAAAAAGTCGAGGCGGTACTCAAACCCGGCCAGGCTTCTCTACGACAATTAGGCCGTCCTTTCTGGGCGAAGATGGTGGCACAAGCCAATGCCGAGATCCTGTCATCGATCCACAACGATGACTGTGATGCCTACCTTCTATCTGAATCCAGCTTGTTTGTCTGGGACGATCGTTTCCTGATGCTGACCTGCGGCACCACCACATTGGTGCACGCGGTGACCGAATTCTTGCAACACGTAAGTCAAGACGCTCTGGCCATGCTGACCTACCAGCGCAAGAACGAATACCAAGCCCAACTGCAAAAGAGCAGCTTTGCGGACGATCTGGCCTCATTGGCCCCACACCTGTCGGGCAATGCCTGGCGCCTGGGACACCTAGATGGTCATCATAACTATATCTTCCACCTTGATCGCCCATACTGCCCTGAGCCAAACGACGCGACCGGCGAGCTGCTGATGTATCACATCAAAGGGGAAGACGCCGACTACCTGCGCAGCGAAGGACAAAACATCGAGCAGATCCGCCAGATGATGGCCTGGCAACAACTGCTGCCTCAATTCCAGTTTGATGACTTCCTGTTCCAGCCCTTTGGCTACTCCATGAACGGGATCTGCGGCGATCGCTACGTCACCATGCACATCACCCCGCAGGAAGACAGCTCCTACGTCAGCTTCGAGTCCAACCTGCCCAGCGAACAGCTGACGCCCGTGCTTAACCACCTGCTCAAGGTGCTCCAGCCACAAAGCTATGATCTGATCAGCTTCAATATGGCCTGCGCTCTGAGCCACGCCACTGGCGTTCAGGCGATCGATCACGCCGAACAGGCGTTGCCGATCGGCTACCAGATGGCGTTCCAACACTTCCTGCTGCCCAGCAGTCAGGTGCGCAGCGCAGATCCGCTCTAACTAGATCACCGGATCGTGGCGGCCTTCGGGCTGCCACAATTGCCAGTGATCGCTCGGCGTTTGTTTGGTCTGGTACAACATCCCCTCAGCACGCTCCATCACATCCGTCAGTTGCAACTCCAACGCATCCGGTGCGGTTCCAGGTGGCACCAAAGCCGCCCCCATATTGACCCGCAGTCCCTGCTCCTTGCCGTCCAATAGCGGGATCGCGGCCAGCTTATCCTGGATATGGCGCAACAGACGCTCCAATTGCTGCTGATCCACCTCTGTGATCACCAAGGCAAACTCATCGCTGCCATAACGCGCCGCTAACTCACCACCTCGCCGGCTCACCGCACGCAACATACGCGACAGTTTGATCAGCAATTGATCCCCCTGCCCATAACCATAGGTTTCGTTAAATCGATGAAACTGTTCAATATCCAACACCAACAGGGCCATGCCCCGTCGATAGCGGCACAATCGTCGCCACTCCTGCTCCATAAACGACTCCAGAGCACGGCGATTGGCCAGCCCCGTGAGCGGATCGGTTCGCACTAAGTTAGCCATCCTATCCCGCTGCAGCGTCAACATCCGCATCAAACCATTAAACACCTTCGCCAACTGATGGAACTCGACCAGGTGAGCCCGACTGTTGACCGAGCGGAACTGTTGATGTCGCTCCATCGCCCGGATGGTCGCCACCCCCCGCGTCATCGGCACCACCAAGACCTTCCATAACAGCAAGTAGATCAAGCCACCCAACACACCAATAACCAGCAATGCCAACCACTCATATTGGCCAATGGCGCCGGGAGGCTTAGCCAGATGGGACAAAGTGAGCACCGCAGCTGGCTGATCCAGTGCATCCATGAGCAACAACGCACGCTGCTGCCTTGGATGTTGCAGCTGCTCAGGCTCAGACAAGCGCGGCAGATCGCCGTCGGCCAAGGTCGCTAATCTCAGCGAGATATCCAGTCCGCTGCCTTGACTCAAAAACGCCTGTAGACTGGTTTCCAGCCGCTTGGCTAACAGCAGATAACCAAACCCACAATCGTCCCCCTGCTGCCGGCACACGGTCACCGCGCTGTAGAGGAACAACGCATCCCCTTGGCGCAAGACCCCGTGCTTACCACGGATCTGCTGCGGGTGCAGCAGCGGCATCAGACGTGCCCGTCGATAGGCCTCTTGGCTCTCGAGCAGGCTATCCACCACCTCACTACGCTGTTGGACAGAGACCAGCTCCAATGCACTGTTAAACAAGTAAACCCCATCCACCAGCGGCAGTTCGGTCAGCAGCAACGGCGGCGCCTGACCACGACTCAGTGCGTCACTAAGCTGGTCGGACAAGGCCAACTCCTGGGTCAGTCGACTCATCTGCGCCAGCCGGCTCTCCAGCTGAAACAGCACCTGCTTAACCTCATGCCGCTGCGCCGCCAACACTTGCCGCTCCACATAAGGCACCACCAGCAAACTGCGGATCATGCCGTAGCTCAGCAGTAACAGGGCGATGATCAACGCCGATACCATCATCGAAAGCTGTTTCAGTGTCATCGGTGACACTCCCAATACCACGGCGCCATGCCATCTCCCCTGCCCTTCGATCGCCCCTCATCAGTGTGGCACGCGATGATAAAATTGCCGCAACCACGGCAGAGGCAGAGCTGGTTTGCCATGCGTGCAGCAACAAAAACGGCGCCCGAAGGCGCCGCGATACGTGTTTTGCTTGTTGACCAGTTAGAAGCGGTATTCCACCGCAGCAAAGCCGGTACGACCCTGGCCTGGGTAGCTGCCGCCGGAGAAGGTATCGGCGATGGTGAGGTAATCCTCGTCCAGCGCGTTCTCCAATCTGGCCCGCAAAATCAACGACTCGGTCACACTATAACTCGCCGCCAAATTAACCAGGAAATAGCTGTCCAGCTCAACCGTGTTGGCAGCGTCACCGTAACGGCTGCCGCGATACACCAGATTAGCGGTCAGGTTCAAGCTATCGATGTCGGCACTCAGGTTCCATTTGGCATTGTGACGCGCGCTGGCGGTCAACTGATTGCCGCTGATCTTGTCCTCACTGTCACGCCAGCCATAGCTTAGCTGATGGGCAACCCATCCTGTCTCAAACTGCGCTTCCAGCTCGATGCCATCGATCAAGGCCTCACCGATATTTTCCATCCGGTAGGTGCTATTGTCCCACTGCAACAGATCGGTCGCATCCTGGCGGAACCAGCCTAGGCGCAACTCGGCACCCAACGCCTTCCCCTCCAGCGCGAGCTCATAGTTATCCGAGCTCTCCGGCTTCAACTCCGGGTTTTGTGAGCCGGGATAGTAGAGATCGAAGAAGGTCGGCGCCCGAAACGCCGTGCCGACACTGGCCACCAAACGCCACTGCGGTGCCAAGGCGAGCGCACCGCCCACCTGCCACGTATTGTGGCGACCAAACTGTTGGTTGTCGTCGCTGCGCAGTGAGGCTTCCAACTGATGCCCACCCTGCTCAAACCGGCTCAGGGCAAACACCCCGGTGTTGTCCCGGCTCAAGGTTTCTGGGGCAAACGGGCTCCCTTGCCCGGTCATCCAGTCTTCCTGAGTGGAGTCGCCACGGAGCTCCTCTCGGCGCCAATCGACACCGGCACCAAAACTGACGCTGTCATTAAACTGCAGTTGATTGAGCCAAGCCAGATTGTGTTGACGCAAATGGCTGTAGGCGGGCGCATCCTTATGACTCAAGGTATCCACGTAGTCGTAAGATCTGGTGTTGCTGGTTTGCGCCTGCACCTGGCTCAACCAGCGCTCGCTCTGGTATTGAGCTTGCAGCTGATAGTCGAAGCTTTCCTGCCAGTTCTCTTTACGCTCATGAGTATCTGCCGTGCCCCAATCCGGGTTCCCCACGGAGGAGTTGTCGTATTGGCTGGTGTTTTGATTCCAGCGCACACCGCCATAAACCGAAAACTGCTCGGTCAGGTTGCGATCGTACGCCAGTAACGCGCTTTTGCCGGCAAAACCGTGCTTATCGCCGTCGTTGACGCCGGGGACAGGATGGACGTTATAGCCATCCTGCTCTTCCCACGCGGCCACCGCTTTAAGCTGGCCACCGGCCACATCCAACACCGAACGGACGCTGGCTTCGACATGACCTAGGCTGCCCGCACCGGCTTTCACCACAGTGCCAGACTCACCGCCCCGGGTGATGATGTTGATCACCCCACTGATCGCTTCCGAGCCATACAGGGCAGCGCGGGCACCCCGAATAAATTCGATCCGCTCGATCTGGGCCAGTGGAATGGCATTGATGTCAACCGAGCCGATCACCGAGCGGGCCAAACGTACACCGTCGACCAACACCAGCGTCTGTGTGCTGGTGGCACCACGCACGCTGACACTGGCGTTCTGACCGCGACCACCATATTGGTTGATATCGACATTGGGCAGGGTGCGCAGCGCATCGGTCAGGCTTTGCGCCTGGATCTGATCCAGTGCCGTGCGATCCAAGATGGTGATGGGCGCAAGCACGGAGTCGGCGTTTTGAGCGAAACGGTCGCCGGTAACCACGATGGTCTCGACGGCTGGGTCATTGGAGGTATTTGCCCAGGCAGGGGCGAGCGCCAGTACCGAAGTACAGGCTAGGCAGATCTTGCTTAATTTCATTATTTTTCCTAGTTCGCGTAGGGAAAGTGACGGCAGCATCTTCATGCCACCGAGGGTGTTATCGAGATCGGACTGATGGCCTAAGGCCAAATACCGTTGCGCGCCAGTTCCGGAATTGCACCGGATTCATCGATAATACCTGGAGTACTTTCCATGTATGGCCAGATGGCCAGTCAACCCCGAAGGGCAAAAACGTCAGTAACTCTTACTGACAAAGGGCACCTCTTCCAACCCCAAGTGCGCTTTGACCCGCACCGTCAGACAGAAGAAATAGTTAGTTAACAGGTTGGCCAGTCGCAGCAAGATGGGATCGATCTCGAGTCCCGCCTGCTCACAACGCACCAACTGTCGAATGCTCTTCTTGGCACCGCTGCGACACAGGTGCAATGCCATCACCGCCGGCGTACCGGTCGGCAACACGAATCCAGCCACCTCACCATACGCATTATGGTGATCGTAGCGCTGCTTCATCCAGTCCAGATCGGGTTCAAACACCGCCAGCCGGCCGCGCACTGAACCGTTGAGATGAAACACCAACTCCTGCGTGCGCTGCAGTTCGCCCTTGAGCTCTACCAGCAGGGGATCTCCCGCCAGCTCCCGCTCCAGATGCGCCACCGCATTGCCCACCAGCGAGCACAACTCGTCGGTCTGGATCTCAAAATCACAGCTAGGGCCGGTTTCAAAGATAAAGGGATAACACCACTCCCGTTTATCCTTACTGACTCTGCGTGGCATCGCGTGACCTTAACGTTGCAGCTGCGGGAAGTGGCGCGTTGCTAGGGCAAAGCCACCAAACAGCACGGCACTGAACAGCCAGGTACCGGCCAGATCGTTCTGCATGAACGGCAGACCCATGATCCAGCATTGCACCAAGCCTTCCCAGGTGTGTGGGTAGAAGTTGGTCACGGCCCACATGCCAGTATTGGTGACAAAGAAGAACTGGACGCTGCTGGCCAAGCCCGCCAGGGCGATGGTGCCCACCGAGCGCTTGCTGCGCAGTAACATACCGATCCCGGCGGTGATCGCCGTGGACAGATAAACAAACAACATGGTCTGGTGGAAGCCGATAAACAGATCACCCAACAGCATGGCGATCAGTGGCACAACCAACGCCAAACGCTTGCTGTCGAACATGGCGCCAGCAAACAGTCCCATTGCCGCCACCGGGGTGAAGTTAAATGGATGCGGTAAAATGCGATAAAGTGCACACAGCGCGATCATCACCGTGACAGCGATCAGCTTATTTTTCATGAGGTTCTCCGATATACACCCGGGTTAGGATACACTCCGAGCCGGACAAGCATACTGCGTCATGGCAGCAACTTCCAGTTTGGACGGCTAGAAATCTTAACGTCCAATAACGCTGGTATCATGGCCTGCAGATCAAAAAAATAATACGCTCTTTGCGCAACGGAGCCGGAGAAACCAGCATGCCGCACCTTAATTTTGAATACGCCCAAGAGCTCGAGGTGTTCGTTGATGTCGCAGAGGTGCTGGAAGCCTTGCACCACGCCTCGGTCAATACCGGGCATTTCCACGCGGACGATATCAAGATCCGTGCCTATCCGACCCGACATTATCTGGTGGCAGGCTCGGCCCAGTTGTTTTGTCATCTGGAGGTCCGACTGCTGCCCGGCCGCAGCGGTACGCTCAAGGCGGAGATCAGCCAACAGCTGCTCGACTGTCTGGTCAAGCACCTGCCCCCCCTGGCCAGCATCTCAACCAATGTCGCCGACTTGGCCGATCCCGGCTATCGCAAGATCAGCCAATAGTCCCACTCCCTCCTTGGGCAAAGGTTAGCCAAACGCTTCGACTGGGACTTGCCGGGACGCAGGCGGCGGTAAATACTGCATCCATCCCCCGCTTGAAGGAGTTGCATAATGGAACTAGAGCTCAACCTACACGAAGCCCGCGTGATCGGTTGCCTGTTGGAGAAAGAAACCACCACACCGGATCTGTACCCACTGACCTTAAACGCTTTAAAAGGCGCTTGTAACCAAAAGAGTAACCGCGATCCCGTCCTCTCTCTGTCGGAAGGCGAGGTGCAGCACACCCTCAATCAGTTGCGCGACAAACGTCTCCTCAGCGAAGAGGGCGGTAGCCGCACCAGCAAATATAAGCATCGCTTCTGCAACACCCCCTTTGGTGGTTTGCAATTGACCGAGCAGGAGCGTGGCATCGTCTGTGTTCTGTTGCTGCGGGGGCCACAAACCCCAGGCGAGCTGCGCTCGCGTACCAACCGCCTATGCCAGTTTCGCGACGTCAGTGAAACCGAAGCCGTCCTCAAGCAGATGGCGGAAAAGGGCTTTGTGGTACAACTGCCGCGGGAAGCCGGCAAGCGGGAAAGCCGATATGCCCACCTGTTCAGTGGCGAAGTTGAGATGGTCACCACCGCCGATGTGGTAGCAGACGACAAATTAAAGCTGCTGGAGCTCGAGCAGGAAAACCGAGTACTCAAAGCCGAGGTGGCCCGTTTGCAACAACAACTGGCCAGCCTACAAAACGGCTAAGCCGCGCCAAGCCCCAAAGTCATGACGTGGCCCCACTGGGAGCCACGTCGGCTGGTTAGGTCGAGGGAATTACCTGCCGCGCTGCCAATTTTTTCCACTCACGCCACAGCATCCAAGCCACCACCAGAGACAGCGCCATATTGGACAGGGGCACCGACAGCCAGATCCCGCTGATCCCCATCAATTTCGGCAGCACCCACAAAAACGGCAGTTGGATCAGCATATTGGCCATAGTGACAAACGTCGCCTTGCGGCCCATCCCCAGACTCTGGAACACCACCCCGACGGAAAAGATCAAGCCATCGAGACACAGCAGGGCCAGATGCAGTCGCATCCCCAGTTTCGTCGCTTCAAACAAAGCCGGATCTTCGCTGTTGTAGATCAGGATGATCGGCTCAATAAACAGGTTAATCACCGCCATAGCCAACACCCCTGAGCCCATAGCAACCCACAGCATCAGTTTGACAAAGCGCTTCATCCGCGCGATCTCACCTGCGCCGTAATGGTAGCTGATCAACGGCTGTGTCCCCGCCGCCACCCCTTCGGCAAACAGGTAATACAACATCGCGGTGTAGCCAACGATGGCAAATGCCCCCACAAAGACCGCATCGCCATATTGCATAAACAGGTAGTTATGGACAGCAATAATGAAGCTGAAATAGGCGTACATCAGCAGACTGGACAGGCCGATCCCGCAGGTGCGCAGACTCAGCGACCATTGCGGGCGCAGATCCCGCCAGAGCAGTCGCGTCTGCACCTTGGTCGAGAAGAAATAGGCGATCCCCAGAGCCATCACCAGGCTCTGCGCCAGCGCCGTGGCCACCGCCGCGCCCACCAGGGCCCAGCCAAGATACGCCACAAACAGCGCATCGAGGGCGACATTCAATAGCGCTCCCAGGGCGATCAGCCAAGTCGCTCGATTGGGCGCTTCATCGTTGCGCACCATAAACGGCAGTGCCAGGCTGCCCATCGCAATGGGCACCACATAGATAAACACCTGCAGATAGTCGCTGGCATGACGCAGGGCTTCACCGCTGGCGTCCTGCCACGCCAGCGCCTGCTCGCCACCCCAGATCAGCAAGATCCCCGCCGGGATCCCGACCACAAACAGCAGGCTGAGGCCGTTGCCCAGCGCCTGGCGTGCCAACCGCAGCTTGCCCTCGCCACGGGACAGGGACGCGATGGCCCCGCTGCCCACGCCGATCATCATGCCCAGGCCGTAGAAGGTTCCGATCATAGGCCAGGCCAGGTTGATCCCCGCCAGTCCGTCTGCACCGACGTAGCGACCAATGAAGATCCCATCGATCACCTGATACAACCCACTGACCAACATGGCTGCCACCGTGGGCAACACATAGCGCCAAAATTGACGGCTCACGCTACGATCACCGACCCTTTCGGTTTGCTCAACCGACATACACACCTCATTGGTTAGCAGGGCTAACTACATAATTAAAGCAAAGGGCACGACCCCGTGCCCTATAAGATCCAGCCTAGCGACTGCGATTGGCCTTGGCCACCATCCGAGTCAGCAACTGCGCCAAGTGCTGGCGATCCTGCGGCGACATTTCGTCGACCAACTCGGAGATAAGATCCCCGTAAATGGTCCGATCCTGAGCCAACAACGCCTTGGCCTGAACGCTGATGGAGAGCAAAAAGGCGCGACCGTCTTCCTGACACGGCTGGCGTTCCACCAACCCCTTGCGCTGCAGCCGTGCCACCATATTGCTGGCCGTTGGCTTGCTGACCAGCATACGTTTCGCCAGATCAGACAAACGCACCGAGCCCGCCTCCTCCAGCGTTTCCAAATAATCGTATTCGGTATAGCTCAATGAGGTACAAGCGGTTTCAGGCACTTCTCGCCAGCGGCGGCTGATATAGCGCTCTAGCGCCATCAGGGATTGATCGATCTTCATGCCAGCCATTTTATTAGAAAGGCTAACTAAAGAACAAGTACCAACGGGGCCGCTGCTTCATTGGGTATTTCAGGCGGAGGGTTTCGGCAAAAAATGGAGGGAGAGCCAATGGCTCTAGCACGACTTGCACCCTTGATGGGCGAGAAAAAAGATAGCGTAACAAAGCGCTTGGCGTCAGCGCCGAAACGCTGAGACAGGCCATCACAGAAGCCCCTACAGAGCGCCGTTTATGCTTCATCAACCCAGCGGCTGAGAGCTCTCGGATCGTTCGTTAGCCCAGCATCTTCTTCAGCAAACCGGTCAATTGCCGTTGTTCATTTGGGGCTAAGCGGCCGGACATTTCCCGTACGATCTGGCGATAGACTACCCGATCCTGACGGACTGCACGTGCTCCCGCCGGGGTAATGGATGCGACGCCATGCTGAATATCGATAAAACCATCACGGGTCAGCGCATCGAGCCAATCCACCACGGCCTCATTGGTCAGATCAAACTGCCGCCCCAGATCCTGCAAGCTTATCGCGCCCTGATGCTCTAACACCCTGACCAACTTATACTGAAGAATATTCAGAGGGTTGGTCTGACTGACGCCAGTCAGATGTGACCAGTATTCCCAGATGGCGTAATCCAGCTCGTACAGATAATTCTCTACATTCATGCCGGAAAGGATACGACTCCACTTCGCTCTTTGTCACACTGGCTCGGACAAAAAAAGCCCCAGCGCAAACTAACCCCATAAATGTGACCCAGCCCGCGCGCGTGAACTACCAATCAAATCCAGCCTGCGCTTTGATACCCGCCTCAAAGGCGTGCTTGACGGCGGCGATCTCCGACACGGTATCCGCCAACTCTGTGAGCTTACGGTGGCAGGCCCGCCCGGTCACGATAACGTGCTGATCTACGGGACGTTTGGCTATTGCCTCGACCACTTCATCGATCTCCAGATAATGAAAGCTGAGCATGTAGGTCAATTCATCCAACAACACCAGATCCACCGTGGGATCCGCCAGCGCCGGCTTGATCTGCGCCCACACTGCTTGTGCCGCCCGAGTGTCGGCCTCGCGATCTTGGGTATCCCAGGTAAAGCCGGTTTTCATGACATAAAAGGGCACGCCAAGCGACTCCAGCACATTGCGCTCGCCACACGCCCACTCCCCCTTAATAAACTGCGCCACTTGGCAGTTGAGTCCATGCCCCACCGCCCGCAATACCGTGCCAAATCCCGCCGTGGACTTGCCCTTGCCGTTGCCGGTAAGCACCATCACAATGCCCCGCTGCGCCGTCGCCGCCGATACCTTGGCATTCACCGCGGTCTTGAGTGTCTGCTGCCGAGCCTTATGTTTCTCTGCGTCTCGTTGGGCCATGCTCCGCCTCCCCATACCATTCGCCTCCTACAGTGCTATAAGTCTCGACCCGTTACCAGCCGGATAATCGCTTTGTTACTGAAGTATCAAAGGTATAATCACACCACTTGAGGAAATTTGAGCCGAGCAATGCAATCGATTATCGAGATAAGTGGATGGCAATTGGCCGCCTTTATGACGGTGATCTTGATCCCGCTGGCGATCAATGCCCACTTTCGCCTAGCGTTGGGCCGAGACATGCTGATCGCTGTCGCGCGCATGACGGTGCAATTGCTGCTGGTGGGCCTCTATCTGCAGTTTGTGTTTGAGCGAGACAGCGCCCTGCTCAACACCCTTTGGCTGATCGTGATGATCTTCGTCGGCGCCAGCTCCATCTTATCCAGCGCCAAGATCCCGCAGCGTCACCTCTATCCCGCAGTCTTGGGTGGCTTGCTGATCGGACTGTTGCCGATCCTAGCCCTCCTGCTGCTCGGCCTGCTGCGCCCGGTCCCACTATACAACGCCCAATACCTGATCCCACTGGCCGGTATGCTGCTGGGCAACAGCCTCAGCGGCAACATCATCGCCTTGCAGCGATTGTTTGGCGGACTCACAGACCGGTTTGAGCTCTATCAGGGCGCGCTCGCCCTCGGCGCCACCCCAAGCTACGCCGCCCGTCCCTTCGTACAACACGCGATGCAGCAAGCGCAGGCCCCCATACTCGCGACCATGACCGCCACCGGCTTGGTGACCCTGCCCGGCATGATGACCGGCCAGATCCTCAGCGGCAGCGATCCCATGATCGCCGTTAAATACCAGTTGGTGATCATGCTGGCGATCTTTGCCATGCTCAGCCTGTCAGTCACCGCATGTCTGCTACTCACCGTGCGCATGGTGCTGGCAGCCGATGGGCGGATCAGACTATCGCTGTCACAAACACCCTAACGCCGGGCCCGCTCTGCGTTGTCACTGGGCTCGATATCACCACCGATTTCCTCGTATACAATGCCAGGAGCGGATTCGGCTCAATAAGCAGCAAAGGGCGAACGCACTAAGCGCCGCCCTTAAGCTCGCTGGCAGAACCCATTGCGACGATCGCCTGTGTTCCCGCCAGATCACCGCCGCCGACTTACGCCGGTGGCCGAAAGCATCAATCGATCTCAAGGGTGTCGGTCAGCAGAATCTTATCCGAGGCATTGCCCACCCGGATCTCATAGCGATCCCCTAAGGCCCAGCCCTCCGCTTCCTCATCCCAATACGCAAGATCCTGAACATCGATGGCAAAGCGCAAGGTCTTGCTGGCTCCAGCAGCCAGACTGATGCGCTCGAACGCCTTGAGTCGCTGTTTGGGTCGCTCGCTGCGTTCAAAGCGGTCCGCCACATACACCTGCACTACCTCATCCCCATCGAGATCACCGCTGTTGCTGACGCGCACTGACAGCTCAATGGTGCCATCGGCACTGACAATCGATTTCCCAAGCTTCAGGTTATCGAAGTCGAACTGGGTGTAACTTAAACCGTGACCGAATGCCCATAGGGGTGTTTTGTCCAAATACATGTAGGTGCGGCCTTTACTGAGGTCATAATCCCCAAAGGGCGGCAGATCGTCCCAGCTACGCACATAGGTCAGCGGCAGCTTGCCGCCCGGGTTATTGTCGCCAAACAGGGTACGGGCGATGGCATTGCCCCCCTGCTCGCCAGGATACCAAGACTGCAGGATCGCCGGGGCGTTGTCCTTGAGCCAGGGGCTTTCAATGGAGGAGCCGGACTGCAGAACCACCACAGTATTGGGATTGGCCTTAAGCACGCCTTGCAGCATCTCGGTCTGCTCCGCCGGCAGCCCCTCAAAGCTACGGTCAATGGACTCGCGCTCATAGTGCACCGACAGACCCATCAGGGCGATCACTGCATCGGCCTGCTTGGCGGCCGCCACTTCGCTGCCCTCGTACTGGTCCGCATGTTGCGGCAACTGCCAACCGAACCGCAGGGTGTGCTCCCGGGTGTTGTCCCTGCGCATCGCCACCAGGCTGATCTCGTAGCTTTTCGTCGCATCCAGGTAGACCTCGGTGCGGCTGCTGCGCAGCTCGGTACGACTGCCGTGATCCCGCAGTACCGGGCCGCCATTCACCAGCAGCGAGACGTCGGCCCCCAGGTTATCGACGCCCAGGGTATAGGTGCCGCTTTGTGGCGGCACGATGGTGGTGCGGTAGGTCACCGAGTAGCGCAGCGAGTCCAGCACCGGATCCGGCGTATTGCGCCGCCAATGGAAATCAATATCGACAACCGTGCTTTCGGCTACCGGCTCGCCTATGGCAAAGCGGTTGTCATGGTAGCTTGCTTGCCAGATCCCTAACCCCTGCTCATCCAGCTGGATGATGTTGTCCATGGGGATGGAGGACAGGGTCTGCGTATTTTGGCTCCAGGGCACGTACAGCACCTCAACGTCCTCCCCCAAATAGTCACGGATCCCCTGCAAAGCGGTCACCGGCTCGGTGGCCGTGCCTGAATAGGTGCCGTAGTTGAGCACATCGGCATTGGGGCCGATCACCGCCACGCTCTTGAGCTTGCTCTTATCCAGCGGCAACAGCAGAGCCTCCTCCACCGGCTCGTTTTGCAGCAGCACCATCGACTTTTCCGCCAGTTCCAACGCCAGGGGTTTGAAGCTGGTCAGCGTCTCGAAGGGCAGATCCTTCCAGGGCGAGAGCGTCTCGGGATCGTAGATCCCCAGTTGCAGCGCCACCCGCATTACATTACGAAACGCCCGGTCCAGCTTGTCCTGTGCCACCTGTTCCTGCTCGATGGCGGTCATCAGTTCGCTACGAAACAGCCGGGTATTGTCGTAATCCAGGGTGTCGGCGTTCATTACCGCAGCGGTGGAGGCCACGTCATCCGGGTAGATCCCATGACCGCTAAAGCCCCGCTCTTGCCAGCCATGGGTCAGCATTCTTACCGAGCCATAGTCGCCGATCACAAAGCCATCAAAGCCCCATTCGCCGCGCAGCACATCGCGCACCAGCCACGTGTTGGTCACCGCCGGCTCGCCGTTAAGGGCGTTGTAGGCGGTCATGACGATCTTGGCGTTGCCCTCTTCCACGGCCTGCTTATAGGCCGGGAAGTAGTACTCACGCAGCTGTTTTTCAGAGATCACCGCATCGCCATGAAAGCGGTTGTGCTCCTCGTTGTTGGCGACGAAGTGTTTCGGCCCGGTGGCGGATTTCAGATAAGTGGGGTGCTCCCCCTGCAGGCCCTGGACATAGGCGGTGACGATCTCCCCCGCCAGCACAGGATCCTCACCGTAGGCCTCCTGGGTCCGCCCCCAGCGGGGATCCCGGGCCATATTGATGGTGGGCGAGTACATCAGCAGCGGACCACGATGGCCACTGCGTTGCATCGGCCCGTTGTGATACTGGGCACGGATCTCATCGGACACGGCATCGCCAGCCTGGCGGATCAGCCTCGGTTCCCAGGTCGCCGCCCAGGCGATGGAGGTAGGAAATACAGTCGTTGCATTGCTGCGCGGGGTGCTCAGGCCATGCTGGGCCACGCCTGGCTCCAAGCTTTTCAATCCTAACCGTGGCACCCCACGGCTGTTCATCGAGATCATCTGGCCCTTTTCCGCCGGACTCAGACGGGCGCTGATGTCGTCGAGGCGTTCCTCAATGGACAGAGAGTGGTCGTAAAACGGGATCGGATAACGTGCGATCGCCTCGCCACTCATGGCCGCCAAGGCCATCGGACTGAAGATGCACAGGGAGATCGCCTTGCCGATGTGGTTCCATCGTCGTGCAGTCATTGGACGCAGATATCCTCGAAGTATTGAAGCGCATTGCGGCGGCTCAGGCACAGCAAAAACGGCCGCCAAGACCGGAATACACAGTTGCTTCATGATAAGTGTCTTGTTGTTAGGTCAAAGAACAGCCGGAGGTTATTCACTTCCGGCGTGGGCAGATCGCTGTCGACTTACTTCAGGCTATCGGCGATGGCTTCATAGGAGGCCATGCGGGGACGGTTGGTGACCCGTGCGGCGTTGGACGCGCTGGCGGCCGAGGAGAAGGTGGCGATCACCAGGTTCTTGTCCTGGTTGATGTAGAGGTTCTGGCCGAACACACCACGGAAGGTGCCGATGCCTTTTTCGCTGTCGTGCACCCAAAGGTAGTTCTTGTAACCTTCCAGCCACTCATCAAACACCGGGCTGTTTTCATCACTGCGGTAGATGCTGCGAGCGGTGTGCAGTTTTTCCTCATCGGTCAGAGCAAAGGTGTCTTTCACCCAAGCCTCGGAGAAAACCTGCTCGCCGTTGTACTTGCCGTTGTTGGCCATCGCCATGCCGACACGGGCAAAGTCACGCAAGGTGGTGTTCATGCCACCGGTCGCGATAGCAACATAGGTCATGTCCGCCATCATAAAGGCGTCGTGTTCCACACCCAGCTTGTTCCAAATGTTGTCCGCGATGAAGGTCTGTAGTGGCTGGCCGGAGACGCGGCTGATAAGCCAACCGATCACGTCCACATTGGGGGAGTGATACTCGTACTGGTACGACGGTTGCAGATCCGGGTTCTGGGTGAACTTGCCGGCAAACTCCAGCAAGCCGCGGGGGGTATCGTCCTTGGTGGGATCGATGGCGTTGAGATCCCAGGCCGGGATAAAGCCCAGACGACGGAAGTACTCGGTGCTGACCTCACCCGGCGTCATATTGACGTAGTCTTCGGAGTAGTTCAGCGCGGTGACCATATTCAGCACCTCGCGCACGGTACGCTGACCAAAATGGGTATCTTTCAGCTCGTCGATGTAGGTCTCCACCTTGGCGTTCAAATCCACCTTGCCCTTCTCCACCAGGATCCCCAAGGCCTGACCGACCAAGGACTTAGTGCTGGAGGCCCACAGGTGGTGATCTTTTTCGGTGAAGTCACCGAAGTACTCTTCGTGCAGGATCTTACCGTTGTGGATCACGATGTAGCCGTCAGTATCGTCGCCGATCATGGCATCACGAACGCTGTAGCTTTGGCCCTGGTAGTCAAACTTCAGCTCGGCGATCTTCGGATCCAGCGCTTCTGGGATGGCCACAATGTCACCACCACGGGGCACCATCACGCTCGGATGCATACCGACGTTGCGAAAAGTCCAGTAATTGTAGGGTTGTAAGGTCCAGTTGGCTTTGGTGGCCTGCGCCTCAGCGGCCGCCGGAATAGTGTCCATGGCCGCCAGTGCGGATCCTGAGCTAAAACCAAGCAGTACGGCAATCAAAGTACGTTTCATGGGGATCTCTCATCGATTAAAAAAGGTTCAAGCTGAGACTATCGCCACCCCGACTTTCATTCACATGCATTATGATGGGGTATCACGTTCATTAGTCGTTGCCCTTATGATCACCCTGGACCAAATCACCTGTTTCCAAGCGGTATACCAATGCGGTAGCTACAGCAGTGCCGGTCGCCAGTTAAACAAAGACAGAACCACGGTCAGAGAACATATTCTGGCGCTGGAGGATCTGCTCAACGCGCCGGTGTTTGTTGTCGAGGGCAAAAAAGCCGTCGCCACCGAGTTGGCGCACTATCTGTACCCGCGCGCCAACCTGATGTACAAACAGGCGCATGAATTCATGCGCGCCGCCATTTCGGCGCAGCAGCACCAGCTAACGGAGCTGACCCTCTGCTACGACACACAGGCCCCGCAAGCGCTGCTGCTCGCCTTCGATCAAGCCATCGCCCATGAGGCGCCCTACCTCAATGTGCACTATCTGCATCGCAACCGGGATGAGAGCACAGCGGCGCTGGAGCAGCACCAGGCGCAGATGGCCCTGGTGATCACCAAAGGCGGCAGCTACACCTCGGAACACGTGGGCATGCTCAACCTAGGCGGGGTCGACTTTCGCGCCTACGCTCACCCAAACTCGGCCCTGTGCCAGCAAGAATTTCTGTCGCTGAACACCTTAAGCAGTGAATTGCAGTGGGTGGTGGAGAACTCGATGCAAACGGCACTGCAGTTGCTGAACATCTCGAGTAAGCAACAGGTGATCAGCAATATCGATCTTTTGGTGGGGATGCTTGCGCATCGCGGCTGGGCCTTGCTCAACAGCCAGGACGCCGCTGTCTACGTGGAGCAGGGGCGACTTCAGGAGCTGCAGTTGGAGCAGATGGCCCGCTCCTACCATGCCAATGTGGCGCTGTTTTATGATCTCAGTTTGTCGGACAACCCGCAGATCCAGCAGTTATTGAAGATCGCGGCTCAGTTAGGGCGTCGACTGCTGAAGTAGCCCTTGGGGCTTTACCGGGGGCCCCCTCCTCCGAGAAAGAGTCGGCAAGGAGGCAAGCAATGCGGTGTGGCTGCTCATATGGCGGCAGTACTGGCCCGCTGGCGATGTATACCCGCAGATGAGCCTGGGCATCACCCTGCCCGCGCGGGGCGTCGCTTGGTTCCGTCAAGCGCTTTAGCCAACCACCGCGCTCCCCGGTTGCCCATGTATTAGCTAAATGCCCGGAGGCGATCCTCCGGGCCTCCGAGCTAAAACAAGCGGTACTGCGCCTGCCATTGGCGACGCTCGCCCGCCGGCACCACCAGGCTAATGAAATTCTCCGGTGACAGCGCCGTGCCATTGGTCCACACCACCAACTGCTTCATCGGCAGATCCATGCTCAGATGAATGCCACGCTCCTCGCCGGTTTCCTTGCTGATATGACGCACGGTGATCTGATGATCGGACACCGACTCGCTGCCTTCAAAGATCTGGTAGATCGCAGTATCGCCGTCGATCGCCCCACTGAGCGTCACCCGACCGCCATCCGGGCCGTTGCTTAGGTGAACCCGGGGATCCAGTTCCTGAGGCTGGCCCCAGCGCTCGGCAGACAGTTGGATGGGGTACGGGATCTCCACCCGGTATTGGTCATCGACACTGTGATCGCCAAACACATAGAAGTTGTGATTGTAGGACTCCGGACTCAGATCGATAGCCTGCTGGCCCCGGTTGTTCAGCTCGTACTCCAGGCGGAAACCGTCTTCGAGCAAACGCACCGTCTTGCGATAGGTCCAGGCCCAACCATCAGGCCCATTCAGCACCTGCTCGAAGCTGATCGCATCCTCGCTTTGCAGGTGATGCCATTGGCCAAAGTCGGCGATCTCATAGGTGTGATCCCAGCGAAATTCCGTCTCACCCGCCGGCTTGTTCAGCACACCGACGCCCAAACGGACAAAAGAATCGCTCTCGCCATAGCCCATCACATTGAAGGTATCGGCTGGGCCATTCACAAACTCATGGCTGTTGGGATCGTCCTCGGCATTGCGCCAGGGGCCGAAGTACTCCAGGCCTTGATAGCGGACAGAGTGGATCAAACCGGCGTGGTCAAAACGTGTTGCCCGGTAGGCGCCCCGCTCCCGATCCGGCAGGTGAACGCCTAAGGTGACGCTGTCATTGCTCAAGATCACCCCGGGATAATCGTCCGCCAACGCAGGCAGCGTGAGCAGCGCCGAAGCGGCCATAATAGTGCCAAGTTTCATGTCTTAATCTCTAATTTTTATAGGGAAACGGATGCTATTTTGGCAAGAGTAACAAAGACCCATATGCAAAGGGGGGATCCATCGCGCAAGACGACTCGCAAACCCACAGTCGCGTGCGCCCGAGCAGCGTTAGGACAGGCAAGTCATAGCTGAGAATATCAGGCAGTAACGACGCCCGCTCACCATTGACTCCAATCAACCGTTTATCCACGTTAAAAAAACGCCCGGCCAGCGCTACGCTGATCGGGCATTGAAGGTGGGCCTGTACAGACTAAGCGGACAAGGCCTCCAGCTGGCTTTTGACCTGATGCATGGAGGGCAGGATCGAATGCCCCAGCGCCCGGGTGTCGGCGCACGGCGCAACCAAGTCCGGGATCTGATAGGTGATCATCCCCGCCGCCACCGCCGCCTTGGTGCCATTATTGGAATCTTCAAACGCCAGACAGCGACTGGGCTCGACCCCTAAACGCTGGGCCGCCAGCAGGTAGATCTCCGGGTGCGGCTTGCCCTGTCGCACCTCGCAGCCCGTGGTGACGTGATCGAAATAGCCATCCAACCCCGCCAGCGCCAGCTTACGCAGCGCCAGCTCACGGCCGGTCGAGGTCGCCACGGCGGTCGGAATGCCGTTTTGCTTTAGCCATGACAACAACTCGATCACCCCTGCCTTAACCGGAATGGCCTGATGCGCAACGACCGCATGATAGCGCTGGCGCCACTCTTCATGTAGGGCAGGATAATCCAACTCGGGCCCATAACCGGCACGAAGGGTCTGCTCTATCCCCTGCGCGTTTCGACCGATGATGGACAAATACACCGACTCCAAAAAAGGCACCCCTTGTGCCGCACAGGCTTGTTTAAAAATGCCCATGCACACCCGCTCGGTATCCAGCAGCAGGCCATCCATATCAAAGATCGCAGCAGAAAAGCTCATAACACTCCAGCACAACAAAGCCCGGTCGACAGGCCGTACCGGACTTTCTCTTTCATCGAGTCGCCAGTGTCACACGATTTGAAGGGTGTTGCAGAGTGTCGACTCACACGGTGCCATAAAATCGATTGTGGGATCGTCATGATGCACCAGACGCAGCACTCACTCATGTTGCATAAGCGAAGCAGCCATGACCATCCCCTTCCACAAAAGGCAAAGTGCCTTCATCGAGGTAGGACAGATCTAGATCGCCATATAGGGCGCTGAGCCGATGATTGCCCTCGTCATGACAGCGGCCAAAACAGGAGCAAAAACAGGAGCCAGCACCGTGACCGACTCCGGCTTCTAAACCGCTTTATGTGCAACAACTCACCGTGCCTGGCAGCGAACCGACGGCAGTGCGATCCGTTGCCCGGTCGCCAGATGGACAATCACGCACTCCCCCGCCAGCCGCTGCAGCTCAACCGTCACCGGCTTCTCCAGGCTGCGTCCCATCAGCGGACGCCCCTGAGGATCGGTATGGGCCTTACGCTCAAGCGTCAGGACACTGGTCTCGGTAAAGGCGTCTTCCGCCAGCATCACCTGGTTCATCTCCATAAGCCTAGCGATCGCTTCAGAAAGCTCGGCGTAGGCCGTCGCATCCGGGGTCAACAAGAGCGCCGGCTGCCCTTGAGCACTGACACTCCGGCCGTTTCCCGGTGACGCGGGATCAGCGGGCACGTTACCAATGCCACACCCGGCCAAACACACCCAGAGAGTCGCGGTACATAACCAGCGCTTTAGCATGTCATTTCCCCTTTATGGTCGGGTGAGGATCCGGTTGCCACGAGCCTGGCTTTGCGGACGTGTGTCCTCCAGCATAAAGCCCTCGTCAACAAAGGGCACAGCCGCAGCCGCTGGCGATGCCACCTTGCCCGATACCGCCAACGGGCAGGTTCCGGTTTGACGATAGGCCAGTGCCGCGCTGAACATTCCCTCATTCACATCACCCAGTGCGTGGCCCAGATCATCGCCGGCACGGCAGCCTTGAACATCGGTAGGCAGCATCGGGTTAGGACTGGGGGCAAAGCCGTCAGAGTAGGCACCAAAGCCTTTGTGGTTCATCCCTTCAAACTGGATGGTGAAGTAGGTGGTGTCACAGTTGGGGGTCGGATTGTAGCCATAGGGCTTGCCACACGTCGTGCCGCCGATCAGGATCACTTCCACATCGATACCGCGTAACCCGTTGATCAACGCCTCGCTGGCAGAACAGGTGCCCGCCGTGGTCAGGATAAAGACCCGTTCCAGTGACAGGGTTGGCAGATCCAGCCCTTTGACCAGCATCTCAGGTGCGAACCCGATAGTGGTCGGCCAGAATGGCGTTGGCGACAGCATCTTACCGGTCAGTGGGTTGGTAGTGGGGTACTTGTCGTTAAAACTCATTCGCTCGTAGGTTTTGTCCTCGGTCGCTTCCGGCCCGGCGATCATGTACGCCAACTGACTCGACAGCCAGACCAGCCCGCCGCCGTTGTAACGCAGATCGATCACCAGATCGTCCACCTGTGCGTCGCTCAACTCGGTGAAGGCATCAAACAGACCCCGCTCAGCCGGAGAGTTGAACGAGTTAAACTGCAGGTAACCGACCCGACCGCTGTCAGTGTCCAGCACCTGGGTGTTTTGGACCGGCGTAGCCACCACTGTCGTTGCCGTCAAGGTGACGGTTCGGTCTGCCACTGCGCCCAGATCCCGCACGACGAACTCGGTCTGCTTGCCCGCCTTAGAGGGGAACAGCCCGGCATTGAGGATATCAATGCTGCCCTGATCGTTGGCATTGGCGATATTAACGCCGTCAATGCTGATAAGACGCGCGCCTCGTGCAATATCAGCATCGGCGGCCGGCGAGTCCGGCTCGCTGAAAGTGATGGTGACTGTGCGGGTTATGCCCTGCCCCTGCGCGATGGTGATGTTCATACCATAACCATAGGAAGCGCCGGACTGGCTCAGCTGGTCCCATTCTTCAGTTGACATGGAGAAATGGAACTGGTCTTTCGGGGCGCCGCTTGGTGTCAAAGCGGTCGTTTTCAACAATTCAAAATACTCGATAACCTCGTAAGGCCCCGGATCGCGGTCGAAGATCTCGCTGTACCAAAGGTAGGTATCATCACTGTAGGAGCGCATCCATAGCTTTTCCGTTAAGGCCGAGCCCGAACCGTCGCTCGCGCATTGATCTGCCAGTTCGGCGTGATCGGTAAACTCACCTTTCACCCAACTCGGTCCGCTCGAGTCTGAGCCACCGCACGCCGTCAGGCCCACACTGGCGAAAAGCAACAGAGGAAAGATTGTCTTTGTCGGAGTGGAGAGCATAAATATTCCCTTATTTACCTGCGCCGCCTCATGCGCCGCTACAGCTACAGCTACAGCTACAGCTACAAAACTCATTCGTTACAGCATGTTAAAGGGGATTTATAAAATCAACCACGCAGGCTTATCCAGATCAAACACCGCGGCAATAAAAGCCCACAGCGCCCTCATCGCGCTACTTCACGCCCGATTACCTCCCCCTGTCTCGGCCATCAAGCGGGCCAATACTTCTTTCTTCGGGTTTCATTAGACCACCACATAACGACAGCAACGCACCCTCGGAGGAAGAGGGCAGCGAACGAAGGTGCCACGTGGATGGTCGGTGAATAAGGAGACAAAGGGATCGAGCAATGCACCCACCGTCAGGCTCCGTGCAGAGAAGTCGTCGTTCACTGCACCTTCAATGTCCGGCTAGGAGGTTACGCTCTCTCCCTAGGCAGGGGCGGTGGCATGCCGTGTTGGTTGAACACAAGCCCCCCTTAGGAGGTCGTTCAACGCGTCGCGACGCCTGCCACCTCGATAACAGAACTCGCATTGGTTCGCTCGATGATCTTCACCAGCGTCGATTGAATCACCTCGCTTTCTCTGGCGTCCGTTTCGCTCGCAAAGCGCTCCTCAAATGCGTCCCCCCCCTCACTGAGGACCAACTCAACCACCACTTCGGTGGCGCACTCAGGGGTTTTGCCAAAGTACGACAAAGTGAGCTGAGGGTAGCCTTTGAACCCCCTCTTAACCTGCTTAGCAATCCGTTTTTTCGCTTTATCGATATTCATATGATCCCACAAACAAGGCGCGCTCTCACAATGCAGAAAGCGTCGTACACAGAGAGTGCACGCTAGCAGGCTTAGTCATCCACATCAACGAGGCGAGCACCACGCTCAATCGAGATCCATCATCCATTGAGCCAGTCGCTCGATCTTGATGTTGGACAGCTGGCGGTAATCGAAATAGGGGCAAACCAGGATCCGATGGCGCGTATTCACAGCAAAATCCGGATCGAGCCAATCCAGCGCAATGCCCAGTCGTTCGGCGCAGTGCTTGCCATAGGTGCGGCCCATGACGATCTGCCATTGGGACGCTTCTACGTTGAGATCTGGCAAGGAGTAGAGCAAGGCGGTGTCGCTGCCGGGCTGCAACAAGTGTTGATCCCGATACTGCTGCCAGGTGGGCGCACTGGCTTGATGAGGAAATTGCTGCGGCTCCAGCTGATAGAGCAACTTGGCGTAGACAGAAAACACCTTGCGCCAACCGTTACCACAGGCCCGGTTTATCGCATCGATGTCACCGGGCAGCAGTGGCATGACGCCATCAGGCAGATCAAATGGCGGCAGCGCTGGCTGGTTGCCGATGTGCACCCGCAATCGAGCCTGGGGATCGCCCAGCCCCAGCGGCACATCACAGTGCAGCGCAGGATCAATAGACACGGTACTCATTGTGCCAGCTTAGCGACTCCCCCGCCGCCAATTGAATGCGCACGAAATTCTCCGGCGAAATGGCTTTGTCGTTGGCCCAGAGTACCAACTTGGACAAAGGCAATGAGCCTTGCACCGAGATCCCCCGGTTCAAACCCGTGTGGTGGACGGTAAACTGATGATCGGCCACCCCAGCATGGCCCGCCAGTGGCACAAACAGACGCTGTTCGTTGCTGATGGCTTGGAGCAGTTGCACCTGTTTGCCCTCCAGCGCCAAGCGCGGCTCGGCCTTTTCCACTTGCGGCTCAAACGCCAGTTGCAGTTGATATTGTGCATCCACCCAAGCCGTCCCCAACTCAGTGGAGGCCAAGGCAAAGAAATTGTGGTTAAACATCTCGGTATCCATGCCGCGCAGGCCGGTGTTTTCCAACTGCCGCTCTAACACAAACCCCTGTTCGGTCAGGCGGACCGTCTTACGATAGCGATAGCCAAAACCGCCGCTGTAGCTGCCTTCCTTGCTGGCAAACCTGGGCTGCTGCACCGACTGCTCCATGGTGATCCAATCCTCGCCCTGACGCACCTGCCAGTCGCCGGCATCGAGGATCTCATGGGTATCCCGGAATCGATAGGGCCCCTCTGGGTGGGCGATCACGCCGATCCCGATCTTCACATAACTTGCTCCCTCCTCCAGCCCCAAGGGAGAAAACGATTCCACCGGACCGTTCACCGCGCCGTGGGCGTAGGGATCATGCGGCCCGTCTTGCCAGGGACCAAAATATTCGACGCCCTGATACCGCAGGGAGTGGATCAAGCCGGCATGATCAAATCGGGTCGCCCGGTAGGCGCCGCGCTCGGGATCCGGTAGATGCACCTGCAATCGAAGCTGCTCATTCTGCAACCTCACTTGGGGGTAGGGGCTGGCATCAACGGCCAGCGTCGGGGCCGCTGCCACGCTCAGCAGCAGAGTGGAAAAGAGAAGGCGTTCCATAGTGTTTTCTTTATTTTTCCATCAGTCGCGGCGCCGCATCATTGCGCGCTCAAGTTTGGCAGACTAGCAAGAAGCCTCACCACATCGAAACTGTGGCTCCCCGTACCCGTTATCCATCTATGCCATTTTTGCGGTTGGCAGCACAGTTTGGCTTAGGTAGTATGGCCGTCTATACGGATAAAAGGCCATTTGATACTCCGCCGCAATCACCGGCGTCAGAAGCATCAAAGTAAGCACAAGAAGAAAGGAAGTGGCAGTATGTCGACCCCCTCGATCCCCCAAGCACACCCCGTCAAGCAAGCCGTGATCGACGCGCTGGCACAGCGCATTCTGATCCTCGACGGCGCCATGGGCACCATGATCCAGGCCTATAAGCTGGAAGAGGAAGACTACCGGGGCGAGCGCTTTGCCGATTGGCCGTCGCCACTCAAGGGCAACAACGATCTGCTCTCCTTGACCCAGCCCGAGATCATCAAGACCATCCACACCCAGTATCTTGAAGCGGGTGCCGACATCGTCGAAACCAACACCTTCAACAGCACCACGGTGGCGATGGCCGACTACGACATGCAATCTCTGTCCAAAGAGATCAACTTCGAGTCCGCCAAACTGGCCCGTGCCGCCTGTGATGAGGTGGCCGCCAAAACTGGCATTCCCCGTTATGTCGCCGGTGTTCTTGGGCCCACCAACCGCACCTGCTCCATCTCACCGGATGTGAACGATCCCGGCTTCCGTAATATCTATTTTGATGAGCTCAAGGATGCCTATGTCGAGTCGGTCGAGGCTCTGCTCGATGGCGGCTCAGACATCATCCTGGTGGAGACGGTGTTTGATACGCTCAACGCCAAGGCGGCGCTGTTTGCCATCATGCAGGTGTTTGATCAGCGCGGGCAACAGTGGCCGGTGATGATCTCCGGCACCATCACCGATGCCTCCGGCCGCACCCTGACCGGCCAGACCACTGAGGCCTTCTACAACTCGCTGCGCCATATCCAGCCGGTGTCCATCGGCCTCAACTGTGCCCTGGGGCCTAAAGAGCTGGTGCCCTACATGGCCGAGCTTAACCGGATCTGTGAGTGCGGCGTCTCCGCCCACCCCAACGCCGGCCTGCCCAACGAATTTGGTGGCTACGATGAGACCCCCGAAGAGATGGCCGAGATCATAGGCACGTGGGCCAAAGATGGCTGGCTCAACGTGGTCGGTGGCTGCTGCGGTACCACGCCCAAGCACATCACCGCGATCAAAGCCGCGGTGGAGATCCACCCGCCCCGCGCCACCCCGGACATTCCGGTGGCGACCCGCTTATCCGGCCTGGAGCCGTGCAACTTTGACGCCGACAGCCTATTTTTGAATGTCGGTGAGCGCACCAACGTCACCGGCTCCGCCCGATTCCTGCGCCTCATTAAAGAGGGGGACTTCGATACCGCCTTGGAAGTGGCCCGCCAACAGGTGGAGAACGGCGCCCAGATCATCGACATCAACATGGATGAGGGGATGCTGGATGCCAAGGCCTCCATGGTGAAGTTCCTCAACCTGTGTGCGTCGGAGCCGGAGATCTCCAAGGTGCCGATCATGATCGACTCCTCCAAGTGGGAGGCGATCGAAGCGGGCCTGAAATGCATCCAGGGCAAGGGCGTGGTCAACTCCATCTCGATGAAGGAAGGGGAAGAGATCTTCATCGAGCAGGGCAAACTCATTCGCCGTTACGGTGCCGCCGCCGTGGTGATGGCCTTCGACGAAGTGGGCCAAGCCGACACCTACGCCCGTAAGGTGGAGATCTGTACCCGTGCCTACCAGGTGCTGACCGAGAAGTGTGGCTTCCCGCCGGAAGACATCATCTTCGATCCCAATATCTTCGCCATCGCCACCGGCATTGAAGAACACGACAACTACGCGGTGGACTTTATCGAAGCCTGTCGCACCATCCGCGATACCCTGCCCCACGCCCGCCTCTCCGGCGGCGTCTCCAACGTCTCGTTTTCCTTCCGCGGCAACAACCCGGTGCGTGAAGCCATTCACACCGTATTCCTCTATCACGCCATTAAAAACGGCCTGACCATGGGGATCGTCAACGCTGGCCAGATGGCGATCTACGACGATATTCCCAAGGACTTGCTGGAACGGGTCGAGGATGTGGTACTCAATCGCCGATCCGATGGCACCGAACGTTTGCTGGAAATTGCCGAAGATCACCGCGGTGGTGGCAAGGTTCAGGCGGATCCCAAAGACGCCCAGTGGCGCAGCCTGCCGGTCAACGAGCGTCTGGCCCACGCCCTGGTCAAGGGCATTACCGACTTTATCGAGGAAGACACCGAGGAAGCCCGCCAGGCCGCCGATCGCCCCCTCAATGTGATTGAAGGGCCACTGATGGACGGCATGAACATCGTCGGCGATCTCTTTGGTGCCGGTAAGATGTTCCTGCCCCAGGTGGTGAAATCCGCCCGGGTGATGAAGAAGGCAGTGGCCTATCTCAACCCCTACATCGAAGCGGAAAAGGTGGTCGGCAGCTCCAACGGCAAGGTGCTGATGGCCACGGTCAAAGGCGACGTGCACGACATCGGCAAGAACATCGTCGGCGTAGTGCTGCAGTGCAACGGCTATGAGGTGATCGATTTAGGCGTCATGGTCACGGTGGAACAGATCATCGAAGTCGCCAAGGCCGAGAAGGTGGATGTGATCGGCATGTCCGGCCTCATTACCCCATCACTGGATGAGATGATCCACAACGTCAAAGCGTTCAAGAAAGCGGGGCTAGAGATCCCTTGCATCATCGGTGGTGCGACAACGTCTAAGATCCACACCGCGGTGAAGATCTTCGAGCACTACGAGCACGGCGCCCTGTATGTGGCCGATGCCTCCCGTACCGTGCCCGTCGTCGCCAAGCTGCTCAGTGATGAGCGTGATGCCTTTATCCAGCAACACTACGACGAGTACGCCGCCCTCAAAGAGAAGCGGGAAAAGCAGGGACGTCGCAAGACCCTTATTCCGTTGGAAAAAGCCCGCGCCAACCGCAACGAGATCGACTGGGCCAATTACACCCCGGCAGTCCCCAACCAATTGGGTGTGCAGGTGTTTGATGATTACCCGCTGACCGATCTGCTGGAGCGCATCGACTGGACCCCGTTTTTCCGCAGCTGGGGCCTAATGGGCAAATACCCGCAGATCTTTAAAAACACCACGGTCGGCGAAGAAGCCCAAGAGCTGTATGACAACGCCCAACGGATGCTTAAATCCATCATTGAGGAGAAGTGGCTCACCGCCCGAGCGGTGATCGGCTTATTTCCCGCCAATACTCTGGACAACCATGACGACATCGCCATTTACCAGGATGAGTCTCGTAGCGAAGAGTTGACTCAACTGCACATGCTGCGCCAGCAGGTGGAGCGGATAGACAACGACAACTTCGCCCTGTCCGACTTTGTCGCCCCCAAATCGTCCGGCAAGGCCGACTACATGGGCGCCTTCGCCGTCACCGCCGGCATTGGCATCGACGAGCACGTCGAGCGTTTCGAGGCCGATGGCGATGATTACAGCGCCATCATGCTCAAGGCCCTGGCCGACCGCTTAGCGGAGGCCTTTGCCGAGCGGATGCACGAGCGGGTGCGCAAGGAGTTCTGGGGCTACGCGGCCGATGAGCAATTGGATAATGAGGCGATGATCCGAGAGAAATACAAGGGCATTCGTCCAGCGCCGGGCTACCCCGCCTGTCCGGATCACACCGAGAAGGGCCTGTTGTGGGATCTGCTCAAACCGACCGAGAACATCGGTTTGAACATCACCGAAAACTTCGCCATGTACCCCACGGCGGCGGTCTCCGGCTGGTATTTCGCCCACCCCGAGTCCCGCTACTTTGGTGTCACCGACATCGAGCAGGATCAGGTGGAAGATTACGCAGCGCGCACCAGCATGAGCGTGGAAGAAACCCAGAAGTGGCTGGCGCCGCTGCTGGGGTAAGCTTCCCCGGCCCCTTGTAACCAACACAACAAAGCCCGCCTCCTCGGCGGGCTTCTTGCGCCTAGCCACATTCGTAACCGTTCACCCGCGCGCTGTTGACAGCGAGATCAGCGATCGATTGATGATCGACAAATTTTGCTCAATTTAGGCTTGAACGATCTCGCAATACCGTCAATCTGATGGCATGAAAACAAACAA